>CAIYFE010000026.1 GCA_903925445.1 uncultured Burkholderiales bacterium
GTCAATAACTTTTGTTCTTTTTTGAGCGCTTCTATTCTTACTTCTAAGACCTCGATTTCTTGCTGCATGCGCTGCAAATCCATTTTTTCAAGCTCAATTTGATCTTGTAAGTCCGAGCTTTCTTGCCAGTTTTTTAAGTTGGTAGAAACAAAGGGCGCATACGCCAGTCCACCCAAAGCCATCGCCAATCCCCATGAACTTGCGCGATGCATCAAAGACCAACCCAGCCACGCTCTGAGCTGTTTGTTGGGCAAGTGAATCGAATTAAGCATCAACCACCTTTGAGCTCGCCCAAGGCCTTGAAGCCCCAAACGGGCATGGCGGCTTCGCTGGACAACTTGAGTTGCTCGAGTGCGGGCTTTTGCACCCAAACTGGCAATGCGCCAAGTTGTTCGATGGCTTGATGCACGCTTTCTGCGCTGAGAGATTCGCCTTGGATGACCCAATTGGCATGTTGAACTTGAATGTCTGAAATCCAAATACCCGACCCCATTTGAGACAAAGCCAAGTGCCAAATTTGCGCTTGACGCTGTTTTTCGTTGTGGCTGTCCAACCACTCCTGGGCTTTGATTTTTTTGTCCAAGGTTTGTTGTAACGCTTGTTGTTTCAACTTGCTGCGGCTCAGTGCTTGAGAAATCGCATGCCCTTCTGTCATGTTGCCCATCACCGCTTCAGCCTTGTAGGCCAAGCAAGCAGAGAGCGTTGCCGATAACAAAACGCCCAATCCCAAACCCGCCAACATTTGAAACGCCCAGTGGCGATGTTGCCGTTGCAGCAGCTCCAAGCGGTAGGGATAAAAATTAAATGCCTCGTCTTGCGCCCAAGGCGATAACGCCAAACCACAAGCCTCTTGGCACAACAAGACGCCCGAGGCCGTGACATGCGATTGATTCAGGAACTCGCCAAATGCCATCAAACGCTGCAAGGCGGAGGCACTTGTTTCGATGGCATAAATCGGTAGGCTCGCGGCTTTGGCACATTGCTTGAAAGCCGTGAGGTGCTCGCTTTTGATCATGGCCGCGCGGTAAGCCACGTTCCCGCTCGGGTTTGTTGCTGCATCAACATCCATGACTTGGTAATCCACACTGAATTGATCCACCAATTCCAAATGGCCTTGGAGCAGTTCAGCGGTCAACTGAAATGCCAAATCCTCTTGGCTCAGCTCTGCGGGTAGGGTCAGCTCACAACTGCTGACTTCTGTCTGCGACACGGAAAAGCTGATGTGTTGTGGTTCTAAATCTCGCTCGATCAAATATTTTTTGAGCCAAGCCCCCAACTCAAGAGGCTTGATCAACGACGAATCCAAAATCAAATGGTGAGGAGCTGCCAAGTGCTCCGCGCAGTAAATTTCTTGAGGCCCATCGCCTGCGCCGGCAATCACAACCAGTTGAATGCGCCCATCACTTAAACTCACTCCAGCCGAACAGAACCGATCAACTTTACGTTGGATAAAGCGATTATTTTTGTTCATATTTAATTCATTTTTTAATACAAAAGTAAGTTAATTGTGTGATCCAAACAAAAACTTGTTGTGTACTGCTGACTCAGAGTTTTTGTAATCCTTGCGCGGTTTTTATAATCCAGAGCATCTATGGCGAACCCTTCCCCCCCTAACGACTCTCAAGAGTCCGTCGATCCTCCCAACGCCCCTCGTTCACTTTTAGGCCGAATGCTTTTATGGGCTTTCGGGTTGGCGGCTGCGGGCATGGTCGCCGTTGCTTTGCTGCTGGGGGTGGCGCTGGCCATGATTTACCCGCAGCTTCCCGATATTTCAGACTTGTCTGACTACCGTCCCAAGCTGTCCATGCGCGTGTTCTCAGTCGAGGGCACTTTGATTGGTGAGTTTGGCGAGGAGCGGCGAAACCTCACGCCTTTCAAAGACATTCCCAAGGTGATGAAAGACGCGGTGCTGGCCATTGAAGATGCTCGCTTCTATCAACATGGCGGCGTCGATTACATTGGTTTATTGCGTGCCAGCATTGCCAACTTGGGACGCGCTAAAAGTCAAGGCGCATCCACCATCACGATGCAGGTGGCGCGCAACGTTTATCTGAGTTCAGAGAAAACGTTCACTCGCAAAATTTATGAAATCTTGCTGACAACCAAGCTTGAGCACATGTTGACCAAGGATCAGATTTTTGAGATTTATCTCAATCAAATCTACTTGGGCAACCGCGCCTACGGCTTCGCCGCTGCTTCAGAAGCTTACTTTGGCAAGCCATTGAAAGACATTTCGATTGCCGAGGCGGCGATGCTGGCGGGCTTACCCAAAGCGCCCTCAGCATACAACCCCATCAGCAACCCAAAACGTGCTCGAACCAGGCAGCTCTACATCATTGAGCGCATGCAAGACCAAGGCTTCATCACCGCTGAACAAGCGCAAGCCGCCAAGGCGCAAGAGCTGAAGATTCGCACGGTCTACAGCAATCAAAACACCCACGCAGAATTTGTCGCGGAAATGGCGCGTCAACTGATGTACGCGCAATACGGCAGCGACATTTACACCCGTGGCTTGAACGTCTACACAACCGTTCACGCCAGCGATCAGCAGGCCGCTTACGCCGCGCTGCGCCGCGGCATCTTAGATTTTGAACGTCGACAACATTACCGCGGCCCAGAAAAGTTCATCAACCTGCCTGCCGACAAAAATGAACAAGAGGACGCCATTGATGACGCCTTGATCGAACAAGGCGACAAGGGCGACTTGTTGGCTGCTGTGGTGCTGGAGGCGACCCCCAAAAAAGTGCGGGTGGTACGTCAAAACAGCGAAGAAATTGAAATCACCGGCGAAGGCTTGCAGCCTGTGCAATCGGGCTTGTCCGACAAAGCGGCGCCCAACATCAAGCTTCGCCCAGGCGCTTTGGTGCGCATTGCCAAAACGCCTAAGAACACTTGGGAAATCACGCAATTGCCAGAGGTTGAAGGCGCTTTTGTTTCCATCGATCCTCGCAACGGCGCCATCCATGCGTTGGTAGGCGGCTTTGACTTTGACAAAAACAAATTCAATCACGTGACGCAAGCTTGGCGTCAACCGGGCTCTAGCTTCAAGCCTTTCATCTACTCCGCGGCGCTGGAAAAAGGCTTCACGCCGTCCACCGTGGTGAACGACGCGCCTTTGTTTTTTGACGCAAGCGTGACGGGTGGCCAGCCTTGGGAGCCCAAAAACTATGACGGCACATTCGATGGCCCCATGACCTTGCGCAAAGGTTTGGCGAAATCTAAAAACATGATTTCAATCCGAATCCTGCAATCGATTGGCGCGCAATACGCGCAGGATTGGGTCTCCCACTTTGGCTTTGACCCCGACAAGCATCCAGCCTACTTGACCATGGCCTTGGGTGCCGGCTCGGTCACACCCATGCAAATGGCAACCGCTTACTCGGTGTTTGCCAACGGGGGTTATCGCGTCAACCCGTTTTTAATCAGCAAAGTCACGGACCAATTGGGCAAGGTGTTGTCCGAGTACACGCCGCCTGAACTGGATGAATCCATGCGCGCCATTGATGCGCGCAATGCTTTTGTGATGTGCAGCTTGCTGCAAGAGGTGACACGCTCGGGTACTGCCGCCCGTGCCCAAGCGGTTTTGAAACGTCCCGATTTGTATGGCAAAACAGGCACCACCAACGACTCGATGGACGCTTGGTTTGCAGGCTTTCAGCCCACTTTGGCAGCCGTGACTTGGATTGGCTA
>CAIYFE010000027.1 GCA_903925445.1 uncultured Burkholderiales bacterium
CGCGCGCCATGCAGCGCAAACATGCACTCGGCCATCAACAAGCCCAACCCGTGAGCTTCTTGTGGAAATGTGGTCAGCAACACCGTGGGCGTTGCGCTTCTTGTGGTTTCGACCAAGTCGTTCAACACCCCGCGCAGCAATCCGCTGACGCACTCGGTGTAGAGGTGTTCTTCGAACACCTGCAACTCGCCCCGCATCCAGGCCTCTCCCACCATGCTGGTCAAAGGTGCAACCACTTGTTCAATGAAGGGGCTCAAGCCTTTGTGAACCAAAGCTTGACTCAGTCCATTGCGCAAGTTCTCAAGTTCATGCTGGCGAATCAGCGCCATGTAGTTGAGCAAATCTTCATGCGCTTGCAGGCCTTGAAGGTGTTGCGCCTGCGAGGCTTGTTGACTGCTCAAGGCGTGCAGCGCCTCAATGGGCAAGGGCACGACCCGCCCAGGACGTAAACCTTGATCTAACAAACGTTTGATGACACGTAGTTTTTCGACTTGCTCTAAGGGGTAAATGCGCTCGCCCGAGCTGTCCCGCTGAGGCTGCGGAAATCCGTAGCGACGTTCCCAAACGCGCAAAGTGTCTTTGCCCAAACCTGTGTCTCGCTCGACCGCAGCAATGGAAAACTGAACCGAGGAGCCCTCAGCGCGCATGTTCATGACCTGTAATTCCCTTTTCAAAGTGGTTTTTGTCCAATATGTCCTAGACAAAACAAAAGGTTTGGTAGATCATGCACCATTATGAAAAACAAATCAATCCTGATTTTGCACAAGAGTTTTGCAAATGACGCGAGGCGGCTGGCCTGGGGCGTGCTCTGGGCGCTGGGCTTCATGCTCAGCAGCGCCCAAGCGGCTGACAACGCCAGCGCGGCGGCTCCAGCCTGCCCCAAGGTGTTGCAACACACCGTGTTGCGGCTGCAAGATGAGAAGCCTCAAAACCTTTGTCAATACGCAGGCCAGGTGGTGGTGGTGGTCAATACCGCCAGCTTTTGTGGTTTCACACCGCAGTACAAGGGGCTTGAGGCGCTGTACAGCAAATACAAGGATCGCGGCTTGGTGGTGTTGGGCTTTCCGTCCAATGACTTTTCTCAGGAGCCCGAGAACAACGCCAAGATTGCCGATTTTTGTGAAAGCACTTATGGCGTGAAATTTCCCATGTTTGTCAAAACAACGGTGCGTGGCTCGGACGCCTTGCCTTTGTTCAAGCAATTGGCACAAATCACGGGCACGACGCCCAAATGGAATTTTTACAAATACATCATCAGCCGCGATGGCACGCGCATCACGAGCTACAGCTCGGTGAGCAGTCCTGAGGGCAAAGACTTTTTGAACGAAGTCGAGAAGCAACTCAAAGCAGGCGGTGGCACATGAGTTTGCGAGTGGCCATTGTGGGCTCAGGCATTTCTGGCTTGTCGGCGGCCCATCATTTGCGCGGGCATGCCCACGTCACCTTGTTCGAGGCGGGCGATTATTTTGGCGGACACACGCACACCGTCGACGTGACCTTGCCCACACCAAGCGGGGTTGAAACCTTTGGCGTGGACACCGGCTTTTTGGTGTTCAACGAACGCACGTATCCGGGCTTGATTGATTTGTTTGCCCAGCTTGAGGTGCGCACCGTCAAATCAGACATGTCGTTTTCGGTTCAAGTGCCGCAAGCCAATGGCAAACGCGCGTTGGAGTGGAATGGCGCCACGCTCAACACGGTTTTTGCCCAGCGCCGCAATTTGTTCAAGCCAGGCTTTGTCAAGATGCTGCGCGAGGTGCTGCGCTTTAACACCTTGGCAACGCAGATGGCCGAGCGCAATGAAGATCAAGAGCTGTCCCAGCCGCTGCGGGACTTCTTGGCGCAGCATCGCTTTGGCGATGAATTCCGCGATTGGTATTTGTTGCCCATGCTGGGCTGCATTTGGAGTTGCCCAACCGATCAGATGCTGCTGTTTCCTGTGGCCACCATGATCCGGTTTTGCCACAACCACGGGCTGATTCAAGTCAACAACCGACCGCAGTGGCACACCGTGTACGGCGGGGCAAAGCATTACGTAGAAAAAGTGATCGCAGGCGTTGACGATGCACGACTGAACACGCCAGTGCTGCGCATTGAACGCAACCCGCAGGGCGTCACATTGCAAACTGCCAACGGCCAAGCCTCGTTTGATCATGTGATTTTGGCCACGCACACCGACACGTCGTTGCGCTTGCTGGCGCAAGCCACCGAGCACGAAACACGTTGTCTGGGGGCCATTCGCTACCAACCCAATCGTGCGGTCTTGCACATCGACGCGTCGGTCATGCCGAAGAAAAAATTGGCTTGGGCGGCTTGGAATTACGAACGCGCAGCCCAGGCAGACAGCGAAACCGCCAGCGTTTGTCTGCATTACTGGCTCAACCGTTTGCAGCCCTTGCCTTTCACGCAAAACGTGTTTGTGTCGTTGAACCCACTCCAACCCATTGACCCGCAATGCATCTTGGGTGAGTTCAGTTATGACCATCCGGTTTTTGACTTGCCAGCCATTCAAGCGCAAGCGCGCATGTCCTTGCTGCAAGGACAGCAACGCACTTGGTATGCCGGCGCATGGATGGGTTATGGCTTTCACGAAGATGGCTTCAAAGCAGGTCGCCAAGCGGCGCATGGGGTGTTGGCTGCATGAGTGTGTCAAATGCAAATCCACAAGTCCTGCTGGCAACCGGCTTGGTGCGCCATGCACGCTTGCGTCCTAAGGCGCATGACTTTGCGTATGACACGTTTTTTTTATTGCTGCCCATGCGCAGCTTGGCGCGTGGTGTGTCCAGCGAGTTGGCCATCAATCGCCGCGCTTGGATGAGTTTTTACGACGTCGATCACGGCGACGGCCGAAGCAGTGCCCAAGGTGGCGCGTTGGCTTGGTTGCAAGCGCTGCTTTTGCAAGAAGGCATTGAAGATGCGGATGGCGAAATTTGGTTGCAGTGCTATCCACGCGTGTTGGGTTACGCCTTCAAGCCCGTCAGTTTTTGGTATTGCCACCGCGCAGACAACAGCTTGCGCGCCATTGTGGTGGAGGTCAACAACACGTTTGGCGAGCGCCATTGCTATGTGCTCGATCATGCGCAATGGGGCGTGGAGCAGCAAGCGGGCAAAGTTTTTCATGTCTCCCCGTTTTGTCGGGTGCAGGGAAGTTATCGCTTTCGCTTCATGCGAACAGCCAGCCGCATCGTGGCGCGAATTGAACACGACGATGACCAAGGGCCGCTCATCAAAACCAGCGTCAGCGGCGAACTCGTGCCTGCAACGCGAGCGCATTGCAGGCGCGTGTTGTGGCGCCATCCAGTGGCATCGTTGGCTTTGATTGGCTACATCCATTGGCAAGCCTTGCGTTTGTGGTTCAAAGGCGTTGCGTTTTTCAGCAAACCCAAACCACCCAGCGAATTTGTGACCCGTTAAAAAGAGAGCCACTGATGAATAGCACCGTACAAAGTTTTACTGCACAAGCACAGCACATCAAACCCTTGTCTGGCATTGAGCGTCGGGTGAGCCAGCTGTTAGAAAACATCCAACACGGCACACTGAGTGTTCAGTGGCCCAACGGGCAGCTCACCACGTTTGGGCATCACAACGCGCAGCACCCGGGCTTGCATGCCATGCTTTATTTGCACAACGACAAGCCGCTGCGACAAGCTTTGAAATCAGGCGACATCGGATTTGCCGAAAGCTTCATGGCTGGCGATTGGACAACCCCCGATTTGTCGGCCTTGTTGCAGCTCTTGATTGCCAATCGCCGCGCCATGGAAGAGGTGATTTACGGCCATTGGTTGGGGCGCTTGATCTATCGCGTGCGCCATTTGCTCAACCGCAACACCAAAAGCAACAGCGCCAAAAATATCCACGCGCATTACGACTTGGGCAATGCTTTTTACAAGCTGTGGTTGGACCCGAGCATGAACTATTCATCCGCATGGTTCGACGGCGATTTATCGCAAGACTTAACGGCCGCACAAGACGCCAAAGTGCTTCGTGCGCTCAAAGAAGTCAAGCTTTCCCAAGGGCAGCGTTTGATGGAAATCGGTTGCGGCTGGGGTGCCTTGGCGCAAATGGGAGCAGAAAAATTTGGCGCTCACATGTCTGGCGTGACCTTGAGCCATGAACAATTGGCCTACGCCCAAGCGCGCATGGCCAGCAAAGGCTTGTCATCCCAAGCCGATCTTCGCTTGCAAGATTACCGCGACATCCCCGATGAAGGGTTTGATGCGGTGTGTTCCATCGAGATGGTCGAAGCGGTTGGGCAAGCGTATTGGGACACGTATTTCGAAACCATTTACAGGCTGCTCAAACACGGTGGCCGCGCTTGCGTGCAAAGCATCGTGATCGATGACGCCTTGTTTGATCGGTATGTCAAAAGCACCGATTTCATTCAGCAATACATTTTCCCCGGTGGCTGCTTGCCCAGCACCCGCGAGTTTGAAGCCAGAGCGCAACAAGCCGGCTTGCACGTGATCAACAAAAAAGCTTTTGGTTTGGACTACGCCGAAACCTTGAGGCGCTGGCGCGATGCCTTTTTGGCACAACGCGAACAGGTGTTGCAACTTGGTTTTGACGACCGCTTCACCAAAATTTGGGAGTTTTATCTCAACTACTGCGAAGCAGCTTTTGAGCAAGGCAACATCGACGTTGTGCAATTCACGCTCTACAAAATTTGATGGCACGCATCGACTGGTCAGCGCGAAGCGTTTGGTTGGTGGGCGCATCCAGCGGCATTGGATTGGCGCTTGCCCATGACTTGCATGCGCTCGGCGCGCGTGTGGTGGTGTCTGCCCGTCAAGAAGCGTTGTTGCAAGAATTTGTCAGCACACACCCTGGCGCTGTGGCGCACGTGCTGGATGTGAATGACGTAGAACACACGCACCGAGTGGCTCAGAAAATTCATGCCCAACAAGGTTTGGATTGGGTGGTCTTCTGCGCGGGCTATTACAAGCCCATGCGTGCCAGCAACTTCAGCTTGCCGGAAATGCGCAAACACAATGACGTGAACTACCTTGGCGCGCTGCATGTGCTCGATGCGGTGCTTCCCGCCTTGCAGCAACAAGGGCGTGGGCATGTGAGCTTTGTCTCCAGTGTGGCTGGGTTTCGCGGCCTTCCCATGAGCTTGGCGTACGGGCCCACCAAAGCTGCTTTGACCCATTTGGCCGAGGTTTTGTACTTGGATCTTCAACCGCAAGGCATTGATGTCAGCGTCATTCATCCGGGTTTTGTCAAAACGCCAATGACGTCGAGCAATGAATTCAAAATGCCAGCGCTCATCACGCCTCAAGAAGCTTCGCAGGAAATTTTGCGCGGCTGGCAGCGTGGTGCGTTTGAAATTCATTTTCCCAAGCGCTTCACGCGTTGGCTCAAACTGCTGCAGTTTTTGCCCGATCGTTGGTACTTCGCCTTGATTCACAAAGCCACCCGACTCTGATTGCACACCATGGACACAGCACAAAACGGCATTGAACGCGCCTTGCATTTCTTTGAGCACATGCAGCCCGCTGATCTGGCGCGTTTGAACGAGGTGTACTGCCGCGATGCGCGCTTCAAAGATCCGTTCAACGAAGTGCAAGGCTTGGCAGCGATTGAGAAAATATTCGCCCACATGTTTGCCAACATGACAGCACCGCGCTTTGTCATCACCCAATGCGTGCAACAAGAAGCCGAATGCTTTGTGGCTTGGGACTTTGTGTTTGGACTACCCAGCTTGCAACAAGGCGCTGAACAAGTGATTCGCGGCGCGAGCCACTTGCGCATGCAACCAGAAGACGGGCGCTGGCGCATTGCGTTGCATCGCGATTATTGGGACGCCGCCGAAGAGCTGTACGAAAAATTCCCAGTGCTGGGCAACTTGATGCGTTGGCTCAAACGCCGCGTCAACAGTTAAAACAAGGCTTTGAGCCATGCCTTGCAGCGGCTCAGGTATTCAGGCACCAAGGCAAACACGGTCAAAGTGACCGCCGCATTGGCCAAACCCACCCACAAAAAAACTTCGCCAGTGCTCAACCCCGCTGAGAGCATCGCGCCAGCGATCAAGGCGCTGGCCACCATGAACAAGGCGTTGAGGATGTTGTTGGCCGCAATGATGCGCGCACGATGCGTGACTTGGCTGCGCAATTGAATCAAGGCGTACATGGGCACGCTGTAAATGCCCGTGCTCAAAGCCAAAAAGAACAAATCCACCAGCACCCGAAGGTGTTCGGGCTTGGCAAGAAAAACCGAAGCGTCCATCAACACAGAGGCGGGCAGGCTGCGGGTGGCGAAATACAAATCCACCGCAAACACACTCATGCCCAAGGCGCCCAAGGGAACCAGACCGATTTCCACCGGCTGGCGACTCAGCACTTCGCACAGCAAAGCGCCAAGGCCCACGCCAATTGAAAAAACGATCAACAACAGCGACGCCACTTGCGCGTCGCCATGCAACGTGTCTTTGGCAAAACTGGGGAACTGGCTCAAAAACACCGCACCAAAAAACCACATCCAGCTGATGCCCATGAGCGAACGAAACACCGAAGCATCCAAGCGCGCAAGTCGCAGGTTGTGCCAGGTTTCGCTCAACGGATTCCAATTGATGCGCAAGCTCGCATCGGCCGGTGGGTGCGCAGGCACAAACTGCGCGCAAATTCGACCCACAACCGCCAAGCTCAAACACGCCACCGCGGTGAGTTCAGCGCCGATGTGCGGCATGGAAATGAGCAATCCCCCCGCCATGTTGCCCAACAAAATAGCCACAAACGTGCCCATTTCGACCACGCCGTTGCCGCCCGTCAACTCGTGGGTTGTGAGCACTTGGGGCAGGTAAGCAAATTTGACGGGGCCAAATAGCGTGGAGTGCACGCCCATCAAAAACACACACGCCAGCAAAACACCGACTTGCTGTGTGAGCAAACCCCAAGCGGCGACAGCCATGATGGCGATCTCTAGGTTTTTGACCACGCGCATGAGCTGCGCTTTGTCAAACTTGTCGGCCAATTGGCCGCTGGTGGCGCTGAACAACACAAACGGCAAGATGAACAAAGCGCCAATCGCCAAGCCAGCCAAGGTCGTAGGCAACCAAGACACCGACACTTGGTAAGTCACCAACACCGTCAGCGCAAACTTGAACAAGTTGTCGTTGCCAGCGCCCAAAAATTGCGTCCAAAAAAAAGGCGCAAATCGGCGTTGCGTGAGTAATTGAAATTGGTTGGGTTGAGTCATGCGTTTTCAACCCTTGGCGGATTTCAGTGAGGCGCCGTTTCGATGAAGCTTTGGCGTTGCGCCAAGCGTTCATACAAACCTTGCAAGTTGGGGTGCGCGCTACGCCAATCGATGTGGGGGAATCGGAAATCCAAGTAGCCCAAAGCACAACCCACCGCAATGTCAGCCAAGCTCAGGTGAATGCCCATGCAAAACGTGCGTTCGGCCAAAGCGCGATCCATGGCGGCCAAGCTGTCGTCGATTTTTTTGAGTTGACGATCGATCCACGCTTGGCTGCGTTCGCCTTCTTTGCGGCCTGGCCACGTGGCTTCAAGACGCGCCAAGATGGCTGCGTCAAGCAAGCCATCGGCCAAGGCTTCCCAAGTTTTGACCTCGGCGCGATCGCGTCCACTGGGCGGAATGAGCTTGCCAACGGGAGACAAGGTGTCCACGTACTCGACAATGACGCGTGAATCAAACAAAGCTTCGCCGCCTTCCATGATCAGGCAAGGCACTTTGCCCAAGGGGTTGGAGGCAGAAATCGAGGTGTCTGCGGCCCAGACGTCTTCGGTGACAAATTGGTAGTCCAGCTTCTTTTCTGACATGACGATGCGCACTTTGCGCACATAAGGGCTGGTGATCGCGCCAATAAGCTTCATTTGTTTCATACCGTTTTTGTAAAAGTGCATTTTATCGATCTTCTTGACAAGCGTTTGAGGTCGAAAAATAGCCTAACTTAAAATTGCCAAATGACTACAACTCCAGTAACGGCCTTGTCGCCGCTCGATGGCCGCTACGCCGCCAAACTTTCCGCCTTGCGTCCTTTGATGAGCGAGCAAGGCTATATGCACCGCCGCGTGCAAGTTGAAATTGCTTGGTTCATCGCCTTGAGCGATGCGGGCTTTGAGGAGTTCAAGTCTCTCAGCGCTGCGTCGCGCCAGTATTTGCTGGGCTTGGTGGACAGCTTCTCGACCGAAGACGCCTTGGCCATCAAAGACATCGAAAAAACCACCAACCACGACGTCAAAGCCGTGGAGTATTGGCTCAAAGACAAATTCAAAGGACATGCCGAACTCGAGGCCGCCAGTGAATTTGTGCACTTTGCCTGCACCAGCGAAGACATCAACAACACCAGCCACGCGTTGCAACTCAAAGCCAGTCGCGATGAAGTCATCTTGCCTGCCTTGGATCAGCTGATCGACAAATTGCGCACGATGGCGCACGAATATGCCGACGTTGCGATGCTCAGCCGCACGCACGGACAAACCGCCAGTCCCACCACCGTGGGCAAAGAGATTGCCAACGTGATGGTGCGTTTGCGCCATGCGCGTCAAAAAATTGCCAGCGTCAAGTTGATGGCCAAAATGAACGGCGCAGTGGGCAACTACAACGCGCATTTGAGCGCTTGGCCCAACTTCAATTGGGAAGGCTTCAGCCAACGGGTCATTGAAACCCAAGAACCCAATGGCTTGGGTCTGACGTTCCAGCCGTACAGCATCCAAATCGAACACCACGATTACATGGCCGAGTTGTTCGACGCCGTGGCGCGTGCCAACACCATCCTCATCGACTGGTCGCGCGATGTGTGGGGCTATGTGTCTTTGGGCTACTTCAAGCAGCGTTTGAAAGCCGGTGAAATCGGCTCCTCCACCATGCCCCACAAAGTCAATCCCATCGACTTTGAAAACGCCGAGGGCAATTTGGGTCTGGCCAACGCCGTGCTCAAACACCTGAGCGAAAAGCTACCCGTCAGCCGCTGGCAGCGTGATTTGACCGATTCCACCGTGTTGCGAAACATGGGCGTGGCCTTGGGCTATGCCGCTTTGGCCTACCAATCGCTCAACGTGGGCTTAAACAAGCTCGAACTCAACCGTGAAGCGTTGGACGCCGATCTGGATGCGGCGTGGGAAGTGTTGGCTGAACCCATCCAAACGGTCATGCGCCGCTACGGCGTGCAAGGGGCCTACGAAAAACTCAAAGAAGTCACCCGAGGCAAAACCGTCACCAGCGATGCGCTGCATGGTTTGATTCGTGGCTTAGACATTCCGCAAGACGAAAAAGATCGCCTGTTGGCCATGACCCCGGCCAGCTACGTGGGCAAAGCCGCCGAACTCGCTCGTCGCGCTTGACGTGAACGCGAGTTGCTATGGCCATCAAATCCACCATCTTCAAGGCGAACGTCCAAATCGCCGACATCGATCACAACTACTACGCCGATCATGCGCTGACCTTGGCGCGCCACCCCAGCGAGACGGACGAGCGCATGATGATTCGCTTGGCCGCCTTGTCCCTGCAAGCGCATCAGCTCAAAGATGTGTGTGGCGGTGATGGCACGTTGTCCTTCGGGGCGGGCTTGTCGGACCCTGACGAGCCCGATGTCATGTTGCGCGACTTCACAGGACGCACCCGCTTGTGGGTTGAAGTCGGTCAGCCCGAGGACAAGCCCTTGCTCAAAGCCTGCAACAAAGCCGATCAAGTGGTTTTGTATGTGTTTTCACACGCAGGCGAGGTGTGGTGGAAGGGCATTCAAACCAAGCTCACGCGGCCTAAAAATCTGCAAATTTGGCGCATTCCCAGCAGCGCTTCGCAAAGCTTGGCCAAGTTGGCACAACGCAGCATGCAGCTGCAAGCCACCCTTCAAGAAGGCGCGTTGATGATGAGTGACGGCAGCACCACGGTCGACATCGCTTGTGAGCGCTGGCTTTAAGCGCTCGCCCGTTCAGCGTATTTGTTGAATCGCCAAGCCGTGTCCAGCAAGGTGATGCGGCGCCAAGTGGCGCGTTTTTCGACCGGCGTCATTTCCGTCCAATACTGCACTTCGTCAAAAGAGCGTCCGCAGCCCTTGCACTCGGCATCGCCTTGGCTGGTGGAGCAAATGGCAATGCAGGGCGTGTCGGGCGTGGTCTCGTACCAAGCCAGCCAAGCCGCCATGGCTTTGGGTGGAAAACCTTTTTCTGAAACTTCGTCTTCGCGGTAGTAAACCATCAAGGCATAGACCTCGGCCAACGCTCGAATTTCGGGCGCAAGGGTCACGCCATCGGGCGATGGGTGCTTGTCGCGCCAGAAATTGATGGCCGATTCAATGTCGGTGATGTGGATGGCTGCCATGAAGTCGATGTCAAAAAAAACACAATGCGAAGTCCCCGCAGGGGTGTGGATGATAGCTGGGATGCTATGCTGGCGTCTGTTATGAAACTTATTGCAACTTGGTTACTGCACGCCACCGCTTTGTTGGCCTTGGCGCATCTTTTCAAAGGGATTGAAGTCTCCAGCTTTGGCTCGGCTTTGATGGCGGCGCTGGTGATTGGTTTGTTCAACCTCGTGGTTCGCCCAATTTTGGTGGTCATGACGCTGCCCGTGACCTTGTTCAGCTTGGGGCTTTTCTTGTTTGTCATCAACGCCCTGCTGTTTTGGTGGGCGGCAAATTTGCTGGATGGCTTTTACGTCAGCGACTTCACCGCAGCGCTGATTGGTTCGCTGGTTTACTCGGCCTTTGGCGTGGTGATTGACTCAGCGCTGGAGCGCTTGTTCTCTTCTTGATTGCTCAAGCGCATGAAGTCGGGCGTCGATGATCGACGCTTCCATTTGATCCGCGTTGCTCAGTTGGCCTTGACGCGAGAGAGTCTCCACCATTTTTTGAGCCGCCTTGAGGCGATCAACTGCACCCGAGAAGTCGTATTGAACCGCGCGCGCTTCGGCTTGTGCGCGGATGGCTCGCAAGTTGTCGCCTTGTGCTTCAAGCGCAGAAGCCAAATAAGACCAAGCCAACGCATCTTTGGGATGCTCACTCAGCCAAAGCTGCATGTCTTCTGCTACCCGTTTGGCCTGCGCTGCTTGGCGACTTTGCAAACGCGCCTGCGCCAGCAGCATGTGCGTTGCACGAGGACGGGATGACAGGGTTTGAACCTTGGGCTCGAGCAGTTCAATGGCTTCGTTGGGGGCGCCTTTGGCAATGGCCAGCTCGCCCGCCAATGAATTGACGGCCAACTTGCCAGCGGCATCCAGACTGGGCAAGGCTTGCAAACGCGCCAAGTGTTGACGTGCGCTGCCCCAATCGCGCATTTTGATGTCCGCCAAAGTCGCCGCGTACAAGGTGTTGATTTGTTTGGCAGGTGGGGTTTTGCTCCAGCCCACTTGTTCGGGCAGTGTGCTGATGGTGCGCAAAGCATCAACGCCAGGGTTGACCACGACCGCCGCACGCGCAGCCATCATGGCGTGCAATGGCGTGGTCAACTGAGGGCCGCGACTGGGCAAGAGCTGCTGGCGAGCTTGGGCGTCGGCAATGCGCTCGCTGGTCATGGGGTGACTGCGTAAGTAAGGGTAGCCGCCGTTGTCGTTGAGTCGCGAGGCCTGTTGGAGCTTTTCGAACATGGTGACAAAACCTTGCGGTTCAAAACCAGCATCGGTCATGACGCTGTAGCCAATGCGGTCGGCTTCGCGTTCCATGTCGCGCGAGAAGTTGAGTTGGCTTTGCATGGCCGCCGCAGGCCCGCCCACCATGAGCGCATTGGCCGTGTTGGCCGCGCTCAGACTGCTGCCGCTGCGCGCGGCAACCAATGCACCCGCAATCATCGCGCCAATCATCAGCGGGCTTTGTCGATTTTGTTGTCCTATGGAACGTGCGATGTGGCGCTGCGTGATGTGGCTCAACTCGTGCGCCAGCACAGAGGCCAACTCATCGGTGCTGGTGACTGCTGAAATCAAACCCAAATGCACGCCCATGTAGCCGCCGGGTAGCGCAAATGCGTTGATGCTGCGATCGCGCACCAGCATGACCTCCCAAGCAAACGATTGTTCTTGTTCAGGCAGCAACTCGCCTCGTTGGCGAGAAGCATTGAGCAAGGTGCGCCAGATGGATTCGGCGTAGTCTTGCAAAATGGGGTCGTCGATGTAATCGGGGTCCTGGAAAATTTCGCGCGCGATGGTGTCGCCAATTCTGCGCTCTGCACCCAGCGTCATTTCCGCGCCATCGCCTAAATTGGGAAGTCGATTGGGCGCGACTTGGGCATGCAGCGCGGGGCTGGGGCTCATCAAGCTCAGGCAAAGCAAAGCAACACCGGCTTGGCGTGTTTTCAATCGATTCCAGCGCGCAAGGCTCCAGCGCTTCATTCTGCGTATCCATCCATGAGTCGTATGATGCGACACTGATATTAACCCGCTGTAAATCTTGTATGTCTTCACTCACGCATTTTGACGCCCAAGGCCAAGCGCACATGGTGGATGTGGCTGGCAAATCTCACACGCACCGCAAAGGCATTGCGCAGGGGCGCATTGTGATGAAGCCCGAGACCTTTGCTTTGATTGCCAGCGGCACCGCCAAAAAAGGCGATGTGTTGGGCATCGCGCGCATTGCGGGCATTCAAGCGGCCAAAAAAACCAGCGACTTGATCCCGCTGTGTCACCCCTTGGCCTTGACCCGCGTGGCGGTCGAGTTTGAACAAGATGCCACCGCCAGCGCCGTGCAATGCACCGCAACCGTTGAGACCGTCGGGCAAACCGGCGTCGAAATGGAAGCCCTCACCGCAGTCCAAGTGGCGCTGCTCACGATTTACGACATGTGCAAAGCCGTCGATCGCAGCATGGTGATGACCGATGTGCGCTTGCTGGAAAAGCACGGCGGCAAGTCGGGGAGTTTTGTGGCGCAGCCCTAGGGCTTGCCGCGCTTCATGCTGTCTTGCACGGCTTGCAAACGCTGGCGCAGTTGTTTGGCTTGTTCAGTCTTGCCCAGCAATTGCGCGCTGTCGATCAGGCGTTGCACCACCCGTTCTTCGGGCGAGTAATGCATCAATGCTGAGGCAAGGTCATACACCTGCTGCGCATTATCTGGCGTCACCGTTTGCATGGTCAGCTCGGCAAAGTCGGCTTGATTTTTGAACAACCATGAGGCTTTGGCGTGGCGCAAGGGGTCGTCGCGGTAAGCCAAATCGCGCACTTCAGGCGCACGGTAAATTTGCCCGACTCGGTTGAAATCCCACGCCGCATACAGACAAGCCAAAAACAAGAGGCAGGCCATGCCCATGGCCAAGTTTGCGGGTCGTGGCGTAGAAGTTTGAATGGCCGCTGGGCTTGGTCGTTGCCACAACAACCCCACGCACACCCCCAAAGCCATTTGAAATGGCCCGTACCACAGCGGATATTCCAACAGGCTATGAACAGCCAGCACCACCAACACGCCCCAGGCCAACAAGCGCTCAACATCCAACTCTTGCCAAGGTCGGCGACGCAGCACCCAAGCCGCTATGGCCAAGACCGTCAAGGCCGAAAAGGGAATGCCCAACTCCAGCGCCAAATGCAGCGGCAAATCGTGCGCGTTGTCCAACATGTCGCAAAACCGTTCGCCCGGATAGCGCGTCATGAAATGCGCAAAATCAGTCTCTGCCCAGCCCCAACCTAACCAAGGATGCTGCGCAATCATGTCCAAAGCGTTAGACCACAGCACATGGCGGCTGGCGCACATGGCGTAACTCTGGGCTTGTCCTGCCACGCGCAACACCAAACTGGCACCCCACTCTCCCGTGACCCACAAGGCCAAGACTGGCATCAGCACCGAAGCCAGCAACACGCCCAAGGGCGCCGCCACGCTGAGCCGCCAAAGGTGAGCAGTCATTTGTTGTCCCGCCTTGCGTTGCCGGTTCAGCCACAGCAGCGATAAGCCAGGCAAAAGCATCCATTGCAGCGCGCCCGTGCGCGACATAGAACACGCCGCCGCCGCGCACAACAAAGCCAAACTCAGGCCGGCAGCCCAACGACAAATTGGCTTTTTCATCCAAGTGTCTTGTCCTTTGGCCACCAAGCACCACAGCGCAACCCAGCCGATGCTGGTCAATGAAGCAAACTGGTTGCGTTGGCGCAAATTGCCAAACGCATCGCCTTTGAAGGGTTGGTTCACCCACGGCGCAAGTGCATGCGCCAAATCCAAATACTGCAAGATGCCCAATGCTGAATTGATCACAGCCGCCATCCACCAAGCCAAGGCCAAGTAAGTCCACAAGCCGCTGCCTGGCTGGGCGATGCGTCGCCCAACGGCCACCATCAAGCCAATGGCGACCAACGCGGCGATCAAGCCAAACGTGAGGGCATGGTCGATCACCGGGGGCACTGAGCACAGCAAGGCGACCAAAGCCACCAGCCAAATCCATCCGGTGATTTGCTCAGCGCGGGAAATTTGACTCGGTGAACAAGCGTCTTCGCTCAAAGCCAGCATGGCGCAGGCGGCCATCATCCAGCTCAGCAGCAAAGGAATGACGGCGGTCGAAGGGCTGGTGGCAAAGGGATTGAGCCAAGGCAACACCAAGGTCAGCACAAGCATGGCGTTGCGTTGCCAAAAAATCAGGCCAAAACGAGTCATGCCGCCATTGTCCATGACTTGCTGAGCCCATAAAAAAGGCGCTTGTCAGCGCCTATCAAGGAGGTGTTCGAAATCTTATTTGCAGTCGCTTGGCGCAAACTCGGCTTCAAGTGCGTTGTCCGGCACGCGAACACCTGCAAAAGTAGGGGCGCCTTTGGCCAAGCATTTCCATTGCACCGCACTTTGCGTCAGGGTGCTGTTGGTGGTCGTACTCAAGGCTGAAATGGTTTCGCCCGTTTGCACATAAGGCACCAAGACCAAAGCGCCGTTACCCGCGGCTTCGGTGGTGTTGATGGTGATGACGCCGTTGCTGGGTGCAATCGAAATGCTGCTGATGTTTTTGGTGGCGCCTGTGCTGTTGTAGCCCGTAGCGAATCCATTGGCGAGCCCTCCCGCGCCTGTGCTGGCTGCTTCGACCACCGCAGTCTTGGCCGCCGCCGCCATCACCAAGCCTTCGCTGACGCGGGTGCGCACCACATAGCTTTGATAAGTAGGCAAGGCAAATGAAGCCAAGATGCCAATGATGGCCAAAACAATCATCAGTTCGATCAGAGTAAAGCCATGTTGTGCTTTGCGTTGCATAAAAAATCCTTCCAAAATTACGCGAAACGGGTGTGGATTGTGCGTTGGAGATCAATTGCTTGCGTGACAAGTGATCCAAAAAAAAGCGAGCGATGAAAGCCATCGCTCGCCTCATTCGATCGTATAGCGCCTCAGTTGGATGCTGATGGATCAGCGTCAGGTTTTTGAGCCAGCATGCGCCCCCAAGCCACCACCACAGCGGCGCCCAAACCTGCAAAAAGCATGTGAAACCAAGGATAGGCAGCCTTGAAATCTTGAAGCAGCACATCGTTGGCGATGGTTTCGCCGCCCACCCAGCCAATCAGCGCAGCGCCCAAGACGATGATGATGGGAAAGCGCTCCATCAATTTGATCATCATGGAGCTGCCAAACACCACCAGCGGAATGCTGATGGCCAATCCCAAAATCAACAGCAGTTGATCGCCTTGCGCGGCTGCGGCAACGCCGATCACGTTGTCCAAGCTCATCACCAAGTCGGCGATCAAGATTGTGCGAACGGCTGCCATCATGTTGGCGTGCTCTTTGGCTTCGCCGGCTTCTTCTTCCTCGTCGGCCAGCAACTGGGCGCCAATCCACAGCAACAACAAGCCCCCGATGATTTGCAGCCCTTGCAATTCAAGCAACCAAGCAGCGATCACGGTCAAAATGACACGCAACACAACAGCAGCGCCCGAGCCGAAAAGAATGGCACGTTTTTGTTGGTGCGGCGGCAAACCACGCGCCGCTAACGCGATCACGACCGCGTTATCACCCGACAAAAGAATGTTGATCCAGATAATTTTCAGAAGCCCCCACCAAAATTCAGGGGTCTGAAAACTTTGTAAATATTCCATCACGGCTCCAAATTTGTATTTTTTGTGAGCGCAAAGTGTAACGGGCTCGACAATGCGAGCCCGTTGGTAATTCCGCTTATCGCAGAAAAGTTACTTCAGCTGTGCTTTGAGCAGTTTGCCCAATTCAGATGGGTTGCGTGTGACGGTGAAGCCGCACGCTTCCATGATGGCCAATTTGGCGTCCGCTGTGTCAGCACCGCCAGAGATCAATGCGCCAGCGTGGCCCATGCGTTTTCCGGGAGGTGCAGTCACGCCTGCGATGAAGCCCACGATGGGTTTTTTCATGTTGGCTTTGCACCATTGCGCGGCTTCGGCCTCGTCTGGACCACCAATTTCGCCGATCATGATGACCGCATCGGTGTCAGGATCGTCGTTGAAAGCTTTCATCACATCGATGTGTTTCAAACCGTTGATGGGGTCGCCACCAATACCGACGGCGCTGGATTGACCCAAGCCCACTTCGGTCAACATCGCCACAGCTTCGTAGGTCAAAGTGCCAGAGCGTGACACCACGCCAATGCGACCTTTGCGGTGGATGTGGCCGGGCATGATGCCGATCTTGATTTCCTCAGGTGTGATGAGGCCAGGGCAGTTGGGACCCAAGAGCAAAGTCTTTTTGCCGCCAGCGGCTTCTTTGGCTTTCATTTTGTTGCGCACTTCGAGCATGTCTTTGACAGGAATGCCTTCGGTAATGCAAATTGCCAAGTCGAGGTCGGCTTCAACGGCTTCCCAAATCGCAGCGGCTGCGCCTGCGGGAGGCACGTAAATCACCGAAACGGTGGCGCCTGTGTTGTGCGCGGCTTCTTTGACGGATGCAAAAATTGGCACGTCAAAGATTTTTTCGCCCGCTTTTTTGGGATTCACGCCAGCAACGAAACAGTTTTTACCGTTTGCGTATTCGATGCACTTTTCAGTGTGGAATTGGCCGGTTTTGCCGGTGATACCTTGGGTGATGACCTTGGTGTCTTTATTGATGAAAATCGACATATTCGTTCCTAGTCCTTATCACTTCACAGCTGCGACGATTTTGGTCGCGGCTTCGGCCATCGTGTCAGCAGCGATGATGGGCAAGCCCGATTCGGCCAACAGTTTTTTGCCCAACTCTTCGTTGGTGCCTTTCATGCGCACGACCAATGGCACCGACAGATTCACGGCTTTACACGCCGTGATCACGCCGCTGGCGATGGTGTCGCACTTCATGATGCCGCCAAAAATGTTGACCAAAATGCCTTTGACATGTGGGTTTTTCAACATGATCTTGAAGGCTTCGGTCACTTTTTCGGCCGTTGCGCCGCCGCCCACGTCTAGGAAGTTGGCAGGCTCGCCGCCAAACAACTTGATGGTGTCCATGGTGGCCATGGCCAAGCCTGCACCGTTGACCAAGCAACCAATGTTGCCGTCCAAGCTGATGTAGGCCAGGTCGAATTTAGAGGCTTCGACTTCGGCGGGGTCTTCTTCGTCCAAATCGCGGTAAGCCACGATTTCGGGGTGACGGAACAAGGCATTGGCGTCGAAGTTGAACTTCGCGTCCAAGGCCATGATGTTGCCTTTGCTGTCGCAGTTCAAGGGGTTGATTTCGACCAAAGACGCATCGGTGTCCATGTAGCATTTGTAGAGCTTTTGGAACACATCAGCGGCTTGGGCCGCGGAGTCGCCTGTCAAGCCGACGGCATTGGCGATCTTCAAAGCTTGCGCTTGACCTAAGCCGCTCAAGGGATCGATCAGTTCGGTGACGATTTTTTCGGGCGTGCTGTGCGCCACTTCTTCAATGTCCATGCCGCCTTCGCTGGAAGCGATGAAAGCCACTTTTTGGCTGGCACGGTCGGTTACGAGGGAGGCGTAGTATTCTTTTTTGATGTCCGCGCCGTCTTCGATGTAGAGGCGACGCACCTTTTGGCCTTCGGGGCCAGTTTGGTGGGTTTTGAGCTGCATGCCCAAAATTTCGCCTGCAATGCGTTTGACATCGTCAATGCTCTTGGCC
>CAIYFE010000028.1 GCA_903925445.1 uncultured Burkholderiales bacterium
CAACTCGACGTGGTCGATCCGCAACGCATCCATGCCGTGCGAGAAGCCATGCGCGCGCAACTCGCCAATGCCTTGCATGACGATTGGGTTTGGGCTTTTGAACACCACAAAGACAACGGCGCCTACCGCCCCGACGCCATCAGCAGCGGTCGGCGCGCATTGAGCGGCATGGCCTTGTCCATGTTGTGCTTGCAAGCGCGCCAAAGCGGCGACCCAGTCTGGCTAGGTCGCACCTTGCAACGCTTCAAAGACGCCAACAACATGACCGACCGCTTCAACGCCCTGAGCGCATTGGTCAGCAGCGGCCATGCCTTGGCATCGGAAGCCTTGCGCAGCTTCTACACCTTGTTTGCTCAAGAAGCTTTGGTGATCGACAAGTGGTTTGCGCTGCAAGCCGCTACGCCCGATCACAACGGGCAAGTCTTGCCTTTGGTGCGCCAACTCATGCAGCACCCCGACTTCAATTTGAAAAATCCCAACCGCGCGCGCAGCTTGATTTTCAGCTACTGCAACGCCAACCCTGGGGCTTTCCATCGCAGCGATGCGGCCGGTTATGTGTATTGGAGCGAACGGGTGTTAGAACTCGACGCCATCAACCCGCAAGTCGCCGCCCGCTTGGCGCGTGCGCTGGATCGCTGGAGCAAATTGGCTGAGCCCTATCGCACCGCAGCGCACGAAGCTTTGAAGCGCGTCGCCGCCAAAGCCGACTTGAGCAACGATGTGCGCGAAGTCATCTCACGCGCCTTGAGCTAATTCCAACCTTGATGCGAGAACACCCCATGAGCATTTCTCTTACCCGCTATTTGGTCGAACAACAACGTGCCAAAGGCCACATCCCCTCCGAACTGCGTTTGCTGCTTGAAGTGGTAGCGCGTGCTTGCAAAAGCATCAGCCAAGCCGTCAACAAAGGCGCCTTGGGCGATGTGCTGGGCACAGCGGGCAGCGAAAACGTGCAAGGCGAAGTTCAGAAAAAACTCGACATCATTGCCAACGATGTGCTGATCGAAGCCAACGAATGGGGCGGTCACTTGGCCGCCATGGCCTCGGAAGAAATGGACAGCATTCACGTGGTGCCCAACCGTTACCCGCAAGGCGAATACTTGTTGATGTTTGACCCGCTGGACGGCTCCAGCAACATCGACGTCAACGTCAGCATTGGCACGATTTTCAGCGTGCTCAAAAAAATCGACCCCAGCAAAGGCGTCAGCGAAGACGACTTTTTACAACCCGGCAAGCAACAAGTGGCGGCGGGTTATTGCGTCTACGGCCCGCAAACCACCTTGGTCTTGACCGTGGGCGATGGCGTGGCCATGTTCACGCTGGATCGAGAGCAAGGCTCGTTTGTGTTGACCCAAGAAAACGTGCAAATTCCTGCGGACACCAAAGAATTTGCCATCAACATGAGCAACATGCGGCATTGGGACGAGCCCGTCAAACGCTACATCGACGAGTGTTTGCAAGGCAAAGAAGGCCCTCGCGGCAAAGACTTCAACATGCGCTGGATCGCCTCGATGGTGGCCGATGTGCATCGCATCATGACGCGCGGTGGCGTCTTCATGTATCCCTGGGACAAACGCGAGCCCAACAAACCCGGCAAATTACGCCTGATGTATGAAGCCAACCCCATGAGCTGGTTGGTCGAGCAAGCGGGTGGCGCAGCCACCAACGGGCAGCAACGCATTTTGGAGCTTCAACCCAAGCAGTTGCATGAACGCGTGAGCGTCATCTTGGGCTCTAAAAACGAAGTAGATGTGGTGACGCGCTATCACGCCAAGCACTGACGCATCCAGTGCCAAATCGTGGCGAAGATCTCGTCGCGGTTGAGTTCGTTGAAGTTTTCGTGGTAGTTGTCGGGATAGACCTCGACCTTGCGTAAATGCTCAGGAACGCTGGCCAACAATTGTTGGCCAGCGCTTGAATCGGCTAAAAAATCTTGTCCCGCAATCGCGGCAAACACCGGGCTGGGCCACAAGCTGAAGTCTTTGGGCAAAGCTTTTTGCGCCTGCATCAGGGCGTTGGCAAATCGGAAACTGGGCTCTGTGCCTCGAATGCCGCTGGCTTGGTCTTGCACAATGCGCTCGGCAATTTGGGCGTCGTGGGTCAACACATGCGAGAACGATTTCACTGGCACCTTGGCCGTTGGAAACAGCTTCGCCCAAAAACCAGAAAATTTCTCGAGCACCTTGGGAACCGGAATGGCGTTGAAAAAATAAGGCGATGACAACAC
>CAIYFE010000029.1 GCA_903925445.1 uncultured Burkholderiales bacterium
ATGCCCAGCGGGCAAGGTCATGAGCAACGCGGGGCCAAACTGAAACAGCCCCATCAAGCCCAAATCCCAAGCGCTGGAGGTGATGTCGTACACATGCCACGACACCGCCAGCATCAACATCTGGCTGGCCAAAACTCCGACAACGCGTGCCGACCAAAAACGAAAAAAATAAGGCTGCGATCTGAGCGCAGCCCATGAAGAGGTTTGCATGGGCAGATGTTAGCCCGACTGCAATGGCTCAATCGAGTGTGATGTTTTTGCGCACGATCAACTTTTCATACACCTTGCTTTTGACTTCGGCATTTTTGCGAATCTCATCAGGCGACCAGCTCAAGGTTTCAAACGCAAAGGTGTTGAAACGCGCTTTGACCTCGGGATCGGCCAAAACCTTTTGCACATCGGCATTGATTTTGGCTTTGACATCGGCCGGTGTTCCTTTGGTCGCGAGCAAGCTCACAAAAGAATTGACGTCATAACCCGCCGGACCTCCCGCTTCGGCCACGGTAGGCACATCTGGCATTTGCGCAATGCGTTTGGGTGCAGCAATGGCGATGTAGCGAATTTTTCCAGCCTTGTAAACGCCTTGGCTCGAAGGCAAGCTGCCCAAACTCCACTGCACATCGCCCGTGGCCACCGATGTGAAGAGTTGCGACACCTCACGAAACGCCACATGCGTCATCTCAACGCCTGTGAGCAATTCAATTTCTTCGCCCCCCAAGTGACCTGGACTGCCCACGCCCCATGAACCGTAGCTGACTTTGTTGGGCGCGGCCTTGGCGGCTGCAACCAGGTCTTTCATGTTTTGCCATTTGGAGTCGGTGGCCACGGTTATAAAAAACGGGGTTTTGAACAGCGCAGCAACCGGGTCAAACGCATTGAGGGTGACAAAATTTTTCGACTTGTACAAATGCGGCAAAGCGGCCAAATGCTCGCTGTCGAGTTGAATCAAGTTGTAGCCATCGGCGGGCAAATGTTGCACCGCGTCGATTGCAATGAAACCACCCCCGCCGGGTTTGTTGTTGATCAACACCGGTTGGTTCCACAACTTAGACAGCTTATCGCCCACTTGGCGCAGCACCGCATCAGGCCCACTGCCTGCGGCAAAGGCCGTGGTGATGGTCACAGGTTTGGTTGGAAAGTTGCTGGCTTGGGCGAACGCACCCAAGCTCAAACCCGACATGGCCCAAGCGGCCACTGCACGACGAGAAATCAACAAAGCAGACATCAAAACTCCTTTAAATATCAAGAGGCATCGGGTTGGTGCAAAGGCGCAGCTTTTTGAAATGCATCCAATTGCATGCAGGCTGCTTCGATTTCAGCAATCAAAGGCCAGCGGCTCAGATCCACTTTGAAGCGGCGCGCACTTTCGATTTGCGGCACCACATACACATCGGCCAAGCTGGGCGTTTGACCCACACAAAAACGACCGCGCGTTGTGTCAGCCGCCAACAAAGCCTCGATGGCATCAAACGCCGCAGCAATCCAAGTGGCGCACCACGCGTTGATGGCGTCTTCATTGGCCGCAAAGTTGTGGCGCAAATATTCCAACACGCGGCGGTTGTGCAACGGATGCGTGTCGCACCCCACCACAGCGGCAATGGCTCGCACCCGCGCGCGCGCTTGTGCATCTTGGGGCAACAAAGCTGGCGTTGGATAACGCTCTTCCAACCACTCGATGATGGCGGGCGATTGAATCAACACCTGCCCTTCGGTTTCTAAAGCCGGCACCAAGCCCTGCGGGTTGATGGATTTGAAAGCGTCTTTCAAATGCGCTTCGGTGCGCAAATCGACCGCCACGTACTCGGGCGTCAAACCCTTGAGATTCAAAGCCACACGCAAACGGTGCGAGGTTTGACTGCGAAAAAAACTGTAGAGCTTCATCTCTGGACTCCGTGTGCGGTGTCAACCGCGGTTTTCGTACACGCCCAATTTGCGATGCAAAGGCGTTTCATCCGCCATGAAAATGAAGGTGGACTGATCCAACTTTGTGTTGTGCAAGGTCACTTCGGTGTAGCCGGGCACACAGCAGGTATCGGCCTCACCCAACTTCAAGGGCTGGGTTGGCACATCAATGTCAACGCCGCCTTCGATCACATGAAAAACACAAGCCGGTGAACGCGCGGGCAAGCGCAAGGTTTGCCCGGGTCGCAACATCAAGGCGTAAAAACCCAAAATGTTTTGCGCGTGCGCTCCGGTTTCGGGGTTGACATAGGTCAGTTGCACCGCTTCTTGATCGGGCTGATCCGCCGCCATGGCCAACAAGGCCGCGCGCGCTTGATGCCACGGGTAACGCAACATGGGATAGGGTCGCGCAGTGCGCTCAAACACCGGCGTTGGCAACAACCCGCCGTGTGCATAAGCCCGATCGCCTTGTCCGGTGTGCACTTGTTGACGCTCGCCATTGATGTGGTAACTCGCCTCCATGTAATACACCAACGGCAAATCCAACACATCCAGCCAAACCACGGGCGCATGACCATCGTGTCCGTGCTCGTGCCACAAACCGGTGGGCGTCAAAATCAAATCGCCTCGGCTCATGGGACATTTTTCGCCGTCCACCGTGGTGTAAGCGCCCTCGCCTTCGACCACCATGCGCACGGCGTTGGGCGTGTGGCGATGCGACGGCGCCCATTCGCCGGGCAACAACAATTGCATGCCCAAATACATGGCCGCGCTGGCTTGCATTTTTTCTAAACCATGCCCCGGATTGGCCAAGACCAACACCCGACGCTCGGCTTTTTCAATGGGCGTCAACTCACCGGCTTTGAGCAACAAGGGTTTGATGTCTTGGTACGCCCACATCGTGGCCTGTGTTTGTCGGGTCGGTACTTTGGGCGGCAAAACCGCACGCAAACTGGGCCACAAAGGCACAAGGTTGTGTTGTTTGAGTTCGTCGCGGTAGTCTTGCGGCAAATCTTCGAGTCGTCCGAGATCGTTCATGCGTCTGTCGTCCTCTGGTTTTGAGCAGCTCAAATCGGATGTTTTTCACATTCAGCACACCGACCTAAAAATATTAAGTATGCATACGATTAGTGTAAGGAATTGACAACAACAAGTCCCCGCGCTGGGCACCGTGATTACCCTAGGTTGGGTCAAAAACCGTCCTTTAGAATTTTGAAAACCTCTGAAAGACTCGATCATGAACTTCAAAACCATTGCATTTTTATTCGCCGCGCTCTTGTGTGTGTTTCAAGCGCAAGCCGAAAAAATGTATGCAGGCGCTTTCAAATCGGCCAATGGCAGCGCTGAATTGCTGGTTGTGACCGAGCGCCCTTGCAGTTCGGCCAATCCCAATGCCACCTTGGTTTCTGAGGGCAAAAAAACATCGGGATGCGCCGTTGCAGAGGCCGGACAAATCAAGTTTCAAGCCGTCGCAAGCGACGCCATCCAAAGTTATGCAAGCACCGATTTGATGTTGGTGGCCGACGTTGCCACGGGCGA
>CAIYFE010000030.1 GCA_903925445.1 uncultured Burkholderiales bacterium
AAAACGATGTGTTGTTCATCGACGAAATTCATCGTTTGTCGCCCGTGGTCGAAGAAATCCTCTACCCCGCGCTGGAGGACTACCAAATCGACATCATGATTGGCGAAGGCCCCGCGGCGCGCAGCATCAAGTTGGATTTACAACCGTTCACCTTGGTCGGGGCAACCACGCGCGCGGGCATGTTGACCAACCCATTGCGCGATCGATTTGGCATTGTGTCGCGCTTGGAGTTTTACAGCGCCGATGAATTGCTGCGCATCGTCATGCGCAGCGCGGGTTTGTTGCAAACGCCCATTGACGAAGAAGGCGGCTTTGAAATTGCGCGCCGCTCACGTGGCACACCGCGCATTGCCAATCGATTGCTGCGCCGCGTGCGCGATTACGCCGAGGTCAAAGGCACCGGGCGCATCACCCAAGACATGGCTCACAAAGCCTTGGCCATGCTGGATGTCGATCCGCAAGGCTTTGATTTGATGGATCGCAAACTGCTTGAAGCCGTGATTCATCGCTTTGATGGCGGTCCCGTGGGCTTGGACAACATTGCGGCCAGCATCGGCGAAGAACGCGACACGATCGAAGATGTGATCGAGCCCTACCTCATCCAACAAGGATATTTGCAACGCACCCCGCGCGGGCGCATCGCGACCTTGGCTGCTTATCGGCATCTGGGGGTAACGCCCCCCAACAAAGACGGCGGTTTGTTCGAAGCCTAAACGCAGAGTGCAAGCGTCAAGCGGTTGACTCGTCGCGCGGCGCGTCGTGGGCGTCTTGCAAATGCGACACATCGCCCCATCCGACCAAACTCAATCCTTGAGGCGTCCACAGCAGTCGGTTGATCGCAGCGTTGCCCAAGTGCCAGGTGCGTGGTGCTTGCGTGTCTTGTTGCGTCGCCAGCCGGTACAACACATCCATCACGCCACCATGCGCAACCAACACAATGCTTTGGCCAGTGTGCGGAGCAGCCAGTTGGTTCACGCATTGCGAAATGCGGGCGCGCAACGCCGTCAGCGACTCGCCGCCCTCGGGTGACCAATGGGGGTCGCGCCCACGCCACAGTTTGGCATCTTGCGGCCATTCGGATTCGATGTCCGCCCAAGTTTTGCCTTGCAGATGGCCAAAGTGGCGTTCGCGCAAACCTACATCAGGCGTGACCGCCAGCGGCGGGTTGGCGCGTTTGGCGATGGCTTGTGCTGTGTCGAAAGCGCGGCTCAGGTCGCTGCTGTAAATCGCCTCAATGGGCTCATCTTGCAAAGCCATGGCCACGCGCGAGGCTTGCCAATGCCCCAAGTCATTGAGTCCAATATCCAGCTGCCCTTGGATGCGGGTGTCGACGTTCCAAGCGGTTTCGCCGTGGCGAATGGCAAAAATTCGGGTGACTTCCATGGTCTGTCTCGCGGCGGCTGTTTTTTCGTGCAAAATAGCACGATCGTTCTTTTTTAGGAAACCCATGGCTTCCCGTTCTATTGGCAGTGAACCCCGCGTGGCACACAAGGGGCAACAAACCAAAGCCACCATTATCGACGCTGCTTTGCGGCTGGCGACTCAAATCGGGCTGGAAGGTTTGAGCATCGGGGCGTTGGCGGAGGTCGCGCACATGAGCAAGTCAGGTGTGTTCGCTCATTTTGGTTCCCGCGAAGAATTGCAGCTGTCGGTGGTGCGCGAATACCACGAACGGTTTGAAAATGAAGTGTTCTACCCCGCGCTCAAAGCAGACCGCGGGCTGCCGCGGCTCCAAGCCCTGTTTGAAAACTGGACGCGTCGCACTTCCGCAGAAATTGACACCGGCTGCCTCTACATCAGTGGAGCCGCCGAATTTGATGACCGCCCGGGCCCCGTGCGCGACGCCCTGGCCAGCTCCGTCAAAACTTGGTTGGCAGCCGTGTATCGCGCCGTCATGCAAGCCCGCGAGCAAGGTCATTTGGCCGCCGACATGGATGCGCAACAAATGGTGTTTGAGTTGCACGGCTTGATTTTGGCTTTGCAGTACGAAGCACGTTTTTTGCGCTCAGCCAAATCGCTCGATCGAACAGCCAAAGGATTTGAAAACATCTTGCTGCGCTACGGTGCGCAAGTTTCAAATTCGCCAACCAAGAAAACCGTTGCGCGCAAAGCAGCGTCCCCTTCACCCAAGTCTGGCCGCAGTGCCAAAGTTTCCATCTAAGGAGTTTTTATGCCCGTGTACAACCCACCCCTGCGTGACATGCAATTCGTGATGCACGAGGTGCTCAAAGTCACCGATGCACTCCAAAATATGCCTGTGCACGCCGACATGGATGCCGACACCATGACCGCCGTGTTGGAAGAAGGGGGCAAGTTTGCTGCCGAGGTCTTGTTTCCGCTGAATCAAACTGGCGATCAACAAGGTTGTCAACTCAACCGCGAAACACATGAAGTCACCACCCCCGAAGGTTTCAAAGCCGCGTTTGAGCAATATGTTCAAGGCGGCTGGCCTGCTTTGAGTTGCGATCCTGCTTACGGCGGGCAAGGCTTGCCGATTGTGCTGAACCAATGCTTTTACGAAATGCTCAACAGCGACAACCACGCTTGGACCATGTATCCAGGTCTCACGCACGGTGCGTATGAATCCTTGCACGCGCACGGCACAGATGAGCAAAAGTCACTGTATTTGCCCC
>CAIYFE010000031.1 GCA_903925445.1 uncultured Burkholderiales bacterium
ACACGCCTCATTTGCAATCTCCTAAAACGGCAACATCGCCGTGAGGTGAACTATAACACAGAATTAAAGTTATGAATTAAAGAGTGCATGATAAATTTCACAGTTGCTCAAACAAAAAGTTATGCTACTATTCACCCCGAGGGAAAGGCAGATGTCGCGTTTTGCTTTATGAGAGCTACAGTTCGTGCGGTGCAGCTCAGTACCTCACCCAACACGCATGGGGACTGTCGAATAAAGATTTGGCAATATTAAGTTGTGAGCCAAATGTTTGGTTACAGCCAACTTCAGTCTCCAGCCGTGTTGGTGTTCCGTTACGAAAAACCTTTGGCTAAGTGCGGCGCAGTGCATTGATGGCGGGGCGGCACCCCAGCACCAACAACCTATGTGGAAAGAAAACAACATGACATTGACAGAGTATTTCAAAGACGAGCCACGAGGGGCCAAGGCAGAGATGGCCGAATACCTCAAGATCACACCAACATGGCTGTCGCAGCTCATGAAGGGTGAGCGCCGTGCGTCTGCTGCGCTGTGCATGAAGATCGAAAAAGCAACAGGCGGCTTGGTCAGGCGCAAAGATTTGCGACCAGATTTATTTGACGCAATCAAACGGTGATATGATTTTTTAACGCTTGGCGGCGTTTTTTGGGTGAACCGAGGTCGGGATTCTGCAACTACCCAGTTGTCCGCCAACGCCGAAAGGCGAGAATCCCGTCCTCGGTTTTTTGTTTGGAGAATAGAAAATGAAGATGGTAAAACTGGTAGACATTCGGATTGATGGAGGCACGCAATTCCGCGACCAAATCAATCAAGACGTGGTGAAGCAATACGGTGAGAGCATGCGTGATGGCGCTGTGTTCCCGCCCATCAAGGCCACGTTCGACGGCACGACGTACTGGCTGTATGACGGCTTCCACCGCTACTTTGCTGCCCACGACTTGGGGTTCAAAGACATTGAGATGGATTACAAGCCTGGCACCCAAGAAGACGCCCAAGACCTTGCTCTGTGCGCCAACGCACACCACGGCCTGCCACGCAACAACGCCACCAAGAAAAAGACCGTGGAGGCTGCCTTGGCCATGCCCCGTCACGCTGAGAAGTCCAACCGCGAGTTGGCCAAGCTGTGCGACGTGTCCGACACCTTTGTGGCTGGCGTGCGCAACCCTGACATGAAAAAGAAGCAGGCTGCCAAGATCGAGCGCCACTTTGAAAAGAAACTGCAAGATCGCGGTTTAACCGCAGGTGATGTAGTTCCCAACGACACGCCTGCCGAAGAACGCGGTTTAACCGCACCAGCGATTGACGGCTCCGCGCCAGACGCTGCTGAGTTGTTGGCCAACGAGATGGCTGCCGAAGCTGACCGTGAGTTGATGAACAAGTTGTTGGATTCGGATGACGCATTGAAGACGGCTCACGAAGAGTTGACCAAGTTGAATTTTTTGAACGGCCAGCTTCAGGTTCGCATTGCATCGTTGATGACTGAGAAAAATGAAGCGATCGCACAGTGCAAGAAGCTGCAAAAGCAATTGGATAAAGTGAGCAAAAAATGAGCGAAGTCCTAGCACAGCGAGTGTGTGATGATGGTTCTAAGTTTCCCGCACCACGCCCATTCCAACTGTCCGCCCACCAAGCCCTCCGCCAAGGTTTTCGTGATGGCCATAAGAACCAACTTATCATGGCTCCTACGGGTGCTGGCAAGACCTACCTTGGCCTGCGAATTTGCAACGAGGCCATGCAAAAAGGCAAGCGTGCCGTGTTCCTGTGTGACCGCACCACGCTTATCAACCAAACGTCTGAGGCTGCTGACGGCTACGGCTTGAACGCCCATGGCGTCATTCAGGCCAACCACTGGCGTCGTCGCCCTGACGAGTTGTTGCAGATCGCATCGGCTCAAACCATTGCCAAGCGCGAATACTGGCCAAAGCTAGACGTGTTGGTTGTGGACGAGGCGCACACCCAACTCAAAGTCTGGACCGACTACGCCAAAGAAAGCGGTGCAGCCGTGATTGGTTTGAGCGCCACACCCTTCAGCGCAGGCTTGGGCAAGATTTTCACGAACCTGATCAACGCCACCACCATGCACCAGTTGACCGAGTCCGGCGTGCTGGTGCCCATGCGCATCTTCAGTTGCACCAAGCCCGACATGCGCGACGCTGCAACTGCTGGTGGCGAGTGGACCGACAAGGCTGCCGAAGAGCGTGGCTTGGCCATCGTGGGCGACGTGGTGAGCGAGTGGATGAAGTTCGCTGACAACCGCAAGACCATCGTGTTCGGCGCAACGATCAAGCACTGCAAAGAGCTGGCCCAACAGTTCATCAACAACGGCGTAATGGCTGCGGTGTTCACCTCAGAGACAACCGCCAAAGAGCGTGAGGTGCTGCTAGACGAGTACCGCAAGCCCAATGGCTACCTGCGGGTGCTTATCTCCGTTGAGGCGCTTGCAAAAGGTTTTGACGTGCCTGACGTGGGTTGCGTGTGTGATGCACGCCCACTGCGCAAATCATTGTCGACTGCCATCCAGATGTGGGGCCGTGGTTTGCGTTCGTCACCCGCCACTGGCAAGACCGACTGCTACTTGCTGGACTTCAGCGGCAACATCGTGCGCTTTGCTGAAGACTTCACCGACGTGTTTTTCAATGGGCTGGAAAAGTTGGACGACGGCGATAAGCTGGATAAGAAGATTCGCAAAGACGAAGACGTTGAGTTGAAGGGTTGCCCACGCTGCGGCCACAAGCCTTTCCACAAGCGTTGCATGGCATGCGGGTACGAGAAGATTGAGCCTGCGTTGAAAGAGGCGTTGCCTGGCCAGATGACCGAAATCTTCATCGGCGAAGGCAAGAACAAAAAGAAGTTGGCCGACAACGCCGAACATCTATGGCATCAAGTCGTGTCCTATGCGCGCCATCACAGCAAGCCTGAGACACAACAAGGTCGTGCTTGGCACTTGTACAAAAAGATCACAGGCCAAGAGCCTCAGTGGAAGTTTTCAACTGCGCCCATGGTGGAAATTACACGTAATGTGCATTCGCGCATACAAGCGTTAAATATTGCCTACAAGAAGGGGATGGCCAAATGACACAAGATGAAATTATTGAGATGGCTAGACAGGCTGGCTTGGGATATGACGAAGAACAAAATGTTTACATTGCAAACATTGATGACCTTCAAGACTTTGCCAAACTGGTAGCGAAACACACGCTGATGAACATAGACCCAAGCAAGTTTATATCGTGGCAAGAAGGCTTTGAAGCAGGGCGCTTTGCAGAGCTTGAGGCGTGTGCAAAGGTGGCAAGACAGATAAGCGATAAATATGCTCATGGTTACTACGGCAACGAAGTTGATACGGCAGATGAAATTGAGGCCGCAATCCGAGCAAGGGGACAAGCATGAA
>CAIYFE010000032.1 GCA_903925445.1 uncultured Burkholderiales bacterium
GCGCAATTGTGGGCGTGGGCTCGACCCAACGTGCCAGCGCGGTGCGCTGGGGCGTTGCCGGCAACATCGTTTGGGCCTGGATATTGACCATCCCAGCCAGCGCTTTCGTGGCGGGCGTGTCCTACGAAGTGAGCTTGCTGCTGTTTTGATTCATTCAGAAATTTTGTGCGCTTCTTCGATTTGGTATTCGAAGTAGCGCTGCAAGCTGAACACGATGCTGGACATCAGCACCGTGGCGCCCACCATCAATGCCACCACGATGGCGCCAATCGTTAACCAATTGGTTTGTCCCGCTGCGGCTTGTTCATCGGCTTGGGGGTTGAAGCGGGCGTTCCACTTCTCAGGTGTCATCAAACCAAAAACGATGGCATTGAGCGCGCAAGCGGCAAAGGTAAAGCCCAGCAACGGAATGAGCCACCAACTGGTGACGTCGTCCAGTCCAATGGTTCGTGCGCGTTCGATGCCGTACCAACCCAGCATCGAAGGCAGTGGCAGCAGCCAGCCCAAGGTGTCGCGAAAACCAAACAAATAAAAGCGATGCAGCCCCAAAGGGCCCCCAAAAAAGGCCAGCCAAGCGGCGATGGTTTTGTTTTTCATGCGCTCAAGTGTATAGCGCGCTATAATGGCAGGCTTTTCAGCGTGTCGCTGGCCGGGTGGCCGTTGCGCGTGTCTCAAACGCTGGAAGAACTTAACCACCCAAGGATTCATCATGGTCGTCATTCGACTCGCACGCGGCGGCTCCAAAGCTCGCCCGTTTTTCAACATTGTTGTGGCTGACAAACGCGATCGCCGCGATGGTCGCTTCATCGAGCGCATTGGTTTTTACAACCCATTGGCCAAAGGCGCTGCCGAGCCCCTGCGCGTTGCGCAAGACCGCTTGACACACTGGATCGGTGTTGGCGCTCAGTGCTCACCCACCGTTCAACGCTTGGTCAAACAAGCTGCAAAAGCTGCAGCCTGATTGAGCTTTAAGTGTCTGCCATGACGCTGGCTTTGGACGCCGCAGCACTGCCTGCGGATGCTGTCGAAGTAGGGCGCATCGCAGACGCTTGGGGTATCAAAGGCTGGTTCAAAGTCTTGCCCTACAGCGCTTCTGCGGAAGCGCTTTTTTCTTGCAAGCGCTGGTTTTTACAACCGGCTGAAAAAGGTGCCAAAACTTTCTCAGGCACCGTGCTTCTGAAAATCAAAGAAGCCAAAGAACATGCGCAAACCGTGGTCGCTTGGGCAGAAGATGTGCCCGATCGCAATGCGGCTGAACTGCTCAAAGGTGCGCGCATTTTTGTGCCGCGTTCGAGCTTTCCAACCCCCGAACCCGACGAATATTACTGGGTCGATTTGATCGGCTTGGACGTATTCAACCGCGAAGGCGTGGCCTTGGGTGTGGTGCAAGAACTGTTGCACACCGGCCCGCAAACCGTGTTGGTGTTGGCTTATCAAGAAGACGGCAAAGCCAAAGAACGCATGATTCCGTTCGTGGGCGTTTACATCGACCAAGTGAATGTGAGCGCGCGCCGCATCGACGTCGATTGGCAAGCCGATTACTGACGCGCACACCCAAGGGTTGACCGTGCGTTTTGACATCATTACTTTATTTCCAGAGTTGTTTGAGCCGTTTCTCAAGAGCGGCGTGACGCGTCGTGCCTTTGAAGCCGAATTGGTGGCGGTGCGCTTGTGGAATCCACGTGATTTCGCGCTGGGCAATTACCGGCGGGTGGATGACCGGCCTTTTGGCGGCGGACCCGGCATGGTCATGATGGCCGAGCCTTTGGAGGCTTGCTTGACGGCCATTCGCGCCGATCGCCAGCAAGATCGCTACACAGCGCCGCTGATTCTGTTTTCGCCCATTGGCCAAGTGCTCAACCACGCCGCTGTGCAGAACTGGTCAGACAGCGCGGGTGCGTTGCTGTTGTGCGGGCGATATGAGGGCATTGACCAACGATTCATCGACCAGCATGTGGATGCGCAAATCAGCTTGGGCGACTTTGTGTTGTCTGGCGGCGAATTGGCGGCCATGAGTTTGTTGGACGCGGTGGCTCGCTTGCAGCCGGGCGTTTTGAACGACGAGGGCAGCCATCAATTGGACAGTTTCAACCCCGCGTTGGATGGCCTGCTGGACTGCCCGCACTACACCCGACCCGAAGTGTGGCAAGGCCAAACTGTGCCGCCTGTGCTCATGTCGGGGCACCATCTGCAAATTGAGCGTTGGCGCCGGGATCAGCGCTTGCGCCTCACCGCCGAGCGCCGTCCCGACTTGATCCAGGCTGCTCGCCAAGCCCAGCGCCTGAGTGCCGCCGATGAGCAGGTTTTGGCAGCGCTGCAAAAGACGCTATAATGGTGGGCTTTTCGATCCTCTGATTGGCCGCTTTGAGCACTGCGACTTGAAGCCTTTTGTGTAGCGCAATCAAGATCTTTAGAGGTAACAGCATGAACTTGATCCAAACCCTTGAGCAAGAAGAAATTGCTCGCTTAGGAAAAACCATCCCCGAATTCGCACCTGGCGACACCGTCATCGTGAGCGTCAACGTGGTGGAAGGCACACGCAAACGCGTGCAGGCTTACGAAGGCGTGGTCATCGCCAAACGTAACCGTGGTTTGAACAGCGGTTTCACCGTTCGCAAAATCTCCAGCGGTGAAGGCGTGGAACGTACATTCCAAACTTACAGCCCCTTGATTGCCAGCATCGAAGTCAAACGTCGTGGCGATGTGCGCCGCGCCAAGTTGTACTACTTGCGTGATCGCAGCGGCAAGTCTGCACGTATCAAAGAAAAACTGGTTCACAAAGCGCCTAAGGCTGCCGCATAAGCTGCCCGAGCGTGTGATCCACACAACAGCCACCCAGGTGAAAACTTGCGGTGGCTTTTTTCATGTCTCAACTGCCCGCTTTTGATCCTCGCCAAGTGCCCGTTGTCCGTGTAGACGGGCATTTGTCTGCCGTCGCTGCACAAGCCTTGACGGCCGATGCGCTGCGTGCGCGCTTTGCCAATCCACCGCTTTGGCAGCCCGAGTTGATTCAAGAGCGGCGTTTTTTAGACCGAGCGCCTGCGCAGGCTGCTGTGTTGGTGGGCTTGGTGATGCGCGACGAGTTGATGGTGTTGTTGACGCAACGCACAGCGCACTTGTCGACCCATTCAGGGCAAGTGGCTTTTGCGGGCGGCAAGTCAGATCCGCAAGACGCAGACGCCAGCGCCACGGCCTTGCGAGAGGCTTTGGAAGAAGTCGGATTGCAAGCGCAACATGTGCAGGTGCTGGGGCATTTGCCCGAGTACAAAACCGGATCGGCATTTCATGTCACGCCCGTGGTGGCTTTGATTTCGCCTGAGCTGGCGTTGCAGCCCAACCCCGACGAGGTGGCGGCTGTGTTTGAGGTGCCCTTGCGCTTTTTGATGAATCCCGCGCATCACCGCTGGCATCGCTTTGAATTCAACGGTGAGAGCCGCGAATGGTTGTCCATGCCTTACCTGGACGGGACGCAAGAAAGATTCATCTGGGGCGCGACCGCTGGCATGCTCAGAAACCTCTACCGATTCTTGTCCGCCTGAAAGTTATGATCGAGTCATGAGTTTTCTCGCCCTGCTTTTTGCTTTTCTCATCGAACAAGCCCGTCCGTTGTCCGCCCACAACTGGATTCATCGTGGATTGCGCGTATGGATCGTGTGGGTCAGCCAGACCTTGGACGCCGGACAAAAACGCTTGGCTTTGACCACTTGGTTGGTGGTCGTTGGCGTGCCCAGTGTGTTGACCTTGGCCATGCACTGGTTGTTGATGTGGCTGATCGGGTGGCCGGTTGCCATGCTTTGGAGCGTTTGGGTGCTTTATGGCGCGCTGGGTTTTCGCCAATTCAGCCATCATTTCACCGACATCCGCGATGCTCTGGAAGCCGGCGATGAATCCTTGGCCCGCGAGTTGTTGGCCAAGTGGAAACATGTGGCCGTGGGCAGCTTGCCGCGCAGCGAGTTGCTGCGCCATGTGATTGAGCATTCGGTGTTGTCAGCGCATCGCCATGTTTTTGGGGTGTTGGCGTGGTTTTCTATCTTGGCAGCCTTGGGGCTGGGACCCGCGGGTGCGGTGATTTATCGCATGAGCGCATGGGTCCACGTCATTTGGCAAAACCGAGACACAGAAGACAACACCTGGGTGAGCGATGCCTTGCGCCAAATGAGCCACACGGCTTGGCATGTCATCGATTGGGTGCCCGCGCGATTGACGGCTTTGGCTTTCGCCGTGGTCGGCAATTTTGAAGAAGCCATCGATTGCTGGCGCAACCACGCGCAGCGTTTTCCCAACGACAACGATGGCGTGGTGTTGTCGGCGACTTCGGGCGCTTTGGGCGTGCGTTTGGGCGGCGAAGCCCTGGGTGCTTCTGAGGTGAACGCCGACACGTGGGACAACCCACAAAGCACCGAAGCCAGCAGCGAAAGCACGCCCGGTCGCCCGCCAGAATTGGCGCACTTTTACAGCTTGGTTGGGCTGGTTTGGCGCAGCGTGGTGATGTGGATGGTGTTGCTGGCCCTGCTGACCTTGGCGCGCCTTTTGGGCTGATCGCTTGCAGCCTGGCTCAGTAATGCTTGGGCTGCGACAACTCTTCAAACAACAAACCGTACAGCTTGTAACGTGAAGCGCTGATGGCGCCTTGCGCCAAGGCGGTGCGAACACCACATTGCGGTTCATGCAAATGCGTGCAGTTGTAAAACTTGCAATCGCTGGCGTGGGCTTTGAAGTCGGGCATGCAATGCGCCAATTGCATCGCTTCGATGTGATGCAACCCAAACTCTTGAAAGCCCGGTGAGTCGATCAAGGCGGTCTTTTGTGCTGCATCCACCCAATACCAATGGGTGGCCGTGGTGGTGTGCTTGCCCGAATTGAGCGCTTGAGAAATTTCGCCCGTCAAGACATTGGCTTGGGGATGCAAGCAGTTGATGAGCGTGCTTTTGCCCGTGCCCGAGGGCCCCAGCACCAAAGTGGTTTTGTGCTGAAGCAAGTGCGTGAGCTCACCCAAATCGTGGTGCTTGAGCGACAAGGGCAGCACGGTGTAATCCATGTCGCGGTAGGGCGCCAAACGCTGCCAAGCGCGTGCGAAGGTTTCGGTCAAATCGCGTTTGTTGAGCGCGATCAAAGGTGTGATGTTTTGTGCCTCGGCAGCAATCAAGGCACGGGTGAGCTGCATTTCTGAGAACTCAGGTTCAGCCGCGATCAGAATCAAAATTTGATCCAAATTGGCCGCGAAAGATTTGGTGCGAATTTCGTCTTGGCGGTAAAACAAGTTGCGTCGCGTTTGCACTTGTTCGATCGTGCCTTCGTCTTTGCTGGGTTGCCAGATGACTTGATCGCCCACCACCACTTGGCTTTTTTTGCCCCTCGGATGGCAGATGATGCGCTCGCCCGTTGGCGTTTCAACCACGCAATGTCTGCCGTGCGTGGCCACGACCAAGCCGTGTTGTTCGCTCATGCGCTCATGCGCGCCAAGCGCTGTGAAGCAGGGGGATGCGAGTAATAAAACGCCACATACAGCGGATCGGGCGTGAGCGTTGACGCATTGTCTTGGTAGAGCTTGAGCAAGGCACTGCGCAAGGCGGCCGCTTGGCTGTTGGCAACGGCATAGGCATCGGCTTCAAATTCGAAGCGACGTGAGCGACGCGCCGACAAAGGCGAGATGAAAAACGTAAAAAGTGGCAGCACCAACATGAACAACAACAAAGCCAAAGCGCTGTTGTTGCCCGTGAGGTTGGGCGCCACACCCAAGCCGGTATAAAACCAAACTTGCTGCGACAAGCCGCCCAGCAAAGCCAAGCCCAGCAGGCTGACGGTAAAGCTGGTGAGCATCATTTTCAAAATGTGACGGTGTTTGAAATGCCCCAGCTCGTGGGCGAGTACGGCCTCCATTTCATCGGCGTTGAGTTGTTCCAGCAGCGTGTCAAAAAACACCACGCGTTTGGCGGCACCAAATCCGGTGAAAAAAGCATTGGAGTGAGCCGAACGGCGGCTGCCGTCCATCACAAAAAAGCCTTTGGCGGTAAAGCCCGAGCGGCTCATCAAGGCGCTCACGCGTTCTTTGAGCGTGGCGTCTTCTAAGGGCGTGAATTTGTTGAACAACGGCATGATGAAGTTGGGCGCAATCCACATCACAAACAACTGGTAGAGCACCAAGGCGATCCAGGCGTAGAACCACCACAAGTTGCCGCCTGCTTGCATCAGCCAAAGCACCAGCCACAAAATGGGCAGACCCAAAATCAAACCGACCAAGACGCCTTTGACCAAGTCGCTCAACCACAAACGCCACGTGGTGTGGTTAAAGCCAAACCGTTGCTCGATGCCAAAGGTTTGATACAGGCTCAAAGGCAAACCCATCAAACCGCCAATCAAGGTAAAGCCCATCACCAAGGCGATTTGTTGCGCCATGCCTTCGCCCAGCGCCGCCAAGGTGAGTTGGTTGAGCCAATCCAAGCCACCCATCAGCGTCCAAGCCAGCAAGGTCACGGCGTCAAGCGCCAAGTCGATCAAACCCACGCGCAATTTGGTGAGGGTGTAATGCGCGGCTTTTTGGTGCGCATCCAAGCTGATGGTTTGAGCAAACGCCGCGGGCACTTCGTGTTGGTGGGTGGCCACGTGGCGTATTTGGCGACTGGCCAGCCACAGTTTGGTGAGCAAGTTGGCGACCAAAACGCCTGCAAATGCAAGCGTCATCAAAAAAGAGGGATTCATCATGGGCACGAGTTTAGATGAAGCGCCCAGTCCCGATCGGCGACAATGGCAGGCTATGTCTGAAACCGTCTTGACCCCCGTGGCTCCCGTATTGGCCAAATCTGATCTCAACTTGGTTTGGCTGGATTGCGAAATGTCTGGGCTCGATCCCGAGCGCGAACGTTTGCTGGAAATTGCCGTCATCGTGACCAACCCTGATTTGTCGGTGCGAATCGAAGGCCCGGTGCTGGTCATTCACCAAAGCGACGAATTGCTGGGCAGGATGGATGCGTGGAACAAAGGAACGCACGGCAAAAGCGGGTTGATTGACAAAGTCAAGGCGTCCACTTTGACCGAAGAGCAGGCGCAAGACCAGCTTTTGTCATTCTTAAAACCTTACGTCTCGAAGGGGGTTTCCCCCATGTGCGGCAACACCATTGGGCAAGATCGTCGTTTTTTAAACAAATACATGCCCAAGCTGGAAGCCTGGTTTCACTACCGCAATTTGGACGTCAGCACCCTCAAAGAGTTGTCCCGGCGGTGGAAGCCTGAGGTCTACAACACCTTCAAAAAAGCCCAGAAACACACGGCTTTGGCCGATGTTCACGAGTCCATTGATGAACTCATTCACTACCGAACGCACTTTCTGAAACTGGATTGATTTCCCAAATTGATTTGCTTGGTAGTAGTAATTTCTGGTATTTTTAATATATTTAACGTTACATTTAACTATTAAATAAATATAATTCTTCCTGTTTTCAAATCTTTTAGATTAAGCAGGAAGTGCC
>CAIYFE010000033.1 GCA_903925445.1 uncultured Burkholderiales bacterium
CTTTTCGTTTCGCGGCAACGATCCGGTGCGCGAAGCCATTCACACGGTGTTTCTGTACCACGCGATTCAAGCGGGCATGGACATGGGCATCGTCAACGCGGGCATGGTCGGCGTGTACGACGAGTTAGAGCCCACTTTGCGCGAACGCGTGGAAGATGTGGTCCTCAACCGCCGTCCCGACGCGGGCGAGCGTTTGATTGAAGTGGCCGAAAGCGCCAAAGGCGCCGCCAAAGACGACAGCCAAAAACTGGCCTGGCGTGGCACGCCGCAAGCGCCAGTGGCCGTGGCGCAACGACTCAGCCACGCCTTGGTGCATGGCATCACCGACTTCATCAACGAAGACACCGAAGAGGCGTACCGCGCCATTCTTGCCAAAGGCGGACGCCCCTTGCATGTGATCGAGGGCCCACTCATGGATGGCATGAACGTGGTGGGCGATTTGTTTGGCCAAGGCAAGATGTTCTTGCCCCAAGTGGTCAAGTCCGCGCGCGTGATGAAGCAAGCGGTGGCGCACTTGGTGCCTTACATCGAAGAAGAAAAACGCCAACAAGCCGCCGCGGGACAAGACGTCAAGGCCAAAGGAAAAATCGTCATGGCCACCGTCAAAGGCGATGTGCATGACATTGGCAAAAACATCGTCACCGTGGTTTTGCAATGCAACAACTTTGAAGTGGTCAACATGGGCGTGATGGTGCCGTGTCACGAAATCTTGGCCAAAGCCAAAGAGCAAGGCGCGGACATCATTGGCTTGTCTGGATTGATCACGCCCAGTTTGGAAGAAATGCAGTACGTCGCTGGCGAGATGCAAAAAGACGATTACTTCCGGGCGCGACGCCTGCCCTTGATGATTGGCGGCGCCACCACCAGCCGGGTGCATACCGCCGTCAAAATCGCACCGCATTACGAGGGCCCCGTGGTGTACGTGCCCGATGCTTCGCGCAGCGTGAGTGTGGCGCAAGGCTTGTTGTCTGAGCAAGCGGCGCAATACATTGCAGAGCTCAACGCCGATTACGCCAAAGTGCGTGAACAGCACGCCAACAAAAAACAAACGCCTTTGCTGACCCTGCAACAAGCGCGTGCAAATCCAGCGCAAGTCAGTTTTGAAAACTACACCCCCAAAACGCCCAAGTTCATTGGACGGCGCGTGTTCAAAAACTTTGACTTGACCGAGTTGGAAAAATACATCGACTGGGCGCCGTTTTTCCAGACGTGGGATTTGGCTGGGCCTTTCCCTGCCATCTTGAAAGACCCGGTGGTGGGCGAAGAAGCGCAAAAAGTATTTGCCGACGGACAGGCGATGCTGAAAAAAATCATCGACAACCGATGGCTCACCGCCAATGCGGTGATTGGTCTGTACCCCGCGCAACGCGTGGGCGACGACATCGTTTTGTACGCCGACGAAACACGGCAGCAGCAGGTGTTGACTTGGCATGGATTGCGCCAACAAACCGTCAAACCCATGCACGGTGATGTGCAAAACCCCAACCGGTGTTTGTCTGACTTTGTGGCAGACCCAACCCAAGCTGCCGACTATGTGGGCCTATTTGCCGTCACTGCGGGACTGGGCGCCGAGAAGCAAGAAAAACGCTTCGTCGCCGCGCACGACGATTACTCAGCAATTTTGTTCAAAGCCTTGGCAGACCGTTTGGCGGAAGCTTTGGCCGAGTGCATGCACCATCGCGTGCGAACCGATTTGTGGGGTTACGCGCCCGACGAAGCGCTCAGTCCACAAGACCTCATCCAAGAAAAATACCAAGGCATCCGACCCGCACCCGGCTATCCCGCCTGCCCAGATCACAGCGTCAAACGCGCCATGTTTGAAGTCTTGCAGTGCCAAGACATTGACATGCAATTGACAGAAAGTCTGGCCATGTCACCCGCGGCCAGCGTCAGCGGGTTTTACTTGGCGCATCCGCAAGCCAAATACTTCAACGTGGGGCGCATCGGTCAAGATCAGGTGCAAGACTTGGCGCAACGCCAAGCCGTGGCAGTCCAAGACTTGGAGCGCTTACTCGCCCCCAATTTGTAACCGCGCGTGGGTCTGCGTTACCAGCGCAGCCAGCGATGGCCAATCCACGCACCAACCGCAGGCAGTGTGGCAATGCACAACAAGTAGCTGATGCAAAAACACAAGCTCAGGTCATAAGGCGCGTTGAAGGCAAACTCCAGCATGCCCATAACAGTTGCCGCAAATCCTGCGCTCGCACCGGCCAAAGCGGGATGCGTTGGCCCCATGTGACGCATGAGCCACATCAGCCCAGCAAACACTGGCAAAGACAAACAAGCAACTGCACCGCTGGTATGCCAGACCGAAGTCCAGCTGAAATTGGGTGGCATGTCGCTGGGCACACTCGCCAAAGCCCAGGCATGGCTTTGCGCCAAAACCACCGACTCGGTGGGAATGTTGGGCGACAAAGGCGCCACGGTGATCAGCAGCATGGCCGTCACGCACGCGCTGGATTGCCAAGCGATTCGAGATAAATTGGCGTAGGGCCTGGCGATCAGCCAAGCGGTGTGCAGCGCAATCAGCGCCACCAGCGTTAACAAAATGACCTTGAATTCAAACAAACCTGTTTGAGCCAATGTCATCAACGCGGGATGAACTCCCCAAAAAGAGACCAAAAGGGCGATGCTGATCGCAATGCCCAACAACAAAGGCGCAATCGATTTGCCCCAATGCGCGCGTTGTTGCACGTTGGGGTAAGCATCGGCAACCAGTTGCGCGATAAAGTCGTCCGTCTTCATGGATTACCTCCCAACTTCTTCGCGAGTTCTTTGAGATCTTTCAGCCCACGGTGAATGTTCACCTTGATCGATGCCTCCGATTGACCCGTTAAGAGCGCTGACTCGGCCACACTGTGTCCTTCTAATTTGGTCAGTTCAATGGGAAGACGTTGTTTGTCAGGCAACTCCGACAACATGCTGGTGAGCATTCCTTTGGAGTCGCTGGCATGGCTGGGATCGTACCCCCACAATTCGTCTTGCCAATCATCGATATCCTCATGTTGGCTTTCGCGGCGTGCGTATTCTCTTAAATGATCGATCAATTTATAGCGCGCAATCGCGTAGACCCAAGCCGTCAAAGGCTGATCAGATTGGTAGGTGTGTCTTTTTTGATGCACCGCCAACAGCACCTCTTGAACCAAGTCCTCCACATCATGACTTCTGGTTTGCAAGCGCCGCTTTAAAAAACTACGCAAATGGCGGCTCAGCTCATGCAAGAGCAAAGAATAGCTGATCGCATCCCCCGCCTTGGCTTTGAGCCAAACGGCATGCAACTGAGCTTCGATGCTTTGCAGGCGAGTATTCATGCTTGTGAGAACGGGTGTCAAAATTACAAAGATTGCGATTTGCGATTACTTCCGTAACTATTTACTTTGCTGCTACGAATTTACCTTGGTGATTCTTTTGTTTAACAACTCATTCCTAAAAAGAAAATGATGCAAACTAAAAACCTGAAGGGCGCCGGTTGGGCTTTGCGCCCAATAAATTTGAAGCTCTTAGAGCAAGAACCCATACCACCATTGGACTTCCTTGCAATTTGCTCTGAAGAATGGCTTGGATTGGGCGGCTCGTATTCGACTGCTTTGCAAAAACTAAGCGATCGTTACCCGCTTGCTTGCCATGGTCGCGGCTTGTCGCTGGGCGGGCCTGGCGTTTTAGATCGAAAATTAATTGATGATTTCAAGAAATTCGTCAAGAACCAAAAAATCACATCCGTGACGGAGCAGCTGGCATGGAGTGCCGATGACATGCCGTTGTACGGTTCATTTCCGATTCCCGGAACTTATGAGGCCGTGCGCTGGACGGCGTCGCGCATTGCGCAGGTGCAAGATGCGCTGGGCATGCAAATTGGTGTGAGCAACGTCGCGCATTTCATGGTGCCGCCAGATGCACAAATCAATGAAGCGCAATTCATTGCGGCGGTGATCAAAGAGTCCGGTTGCAAGTTGCATTTGGATTTGACGGCCTTGTTCGTCAATAGCCACAACTTTCAATTCAATGCCCAAGATTTCTTGGACGCTTTACCGCTGGAATCCATCAACTACGTGATGGTTTCGGGTTTTGATCAAGGCGCTTATGGATTGGCAACACCTTCGCGCCAACAACCGGTGAATGCCCAGATTTGGCAATTGCTGGCTCATTTGGTTGAGAAGCTGCAACCCCAAACGCCGACGTGCTTGATGTATCAACCCCAAACCAACGACTGGGCAAATTGTGTGCAAGACGTTGGGCAAATTGCTCGCTTGCAATTTCGTGTGCAAGTTTGAGGGAGAGCCATCGTGGTCAAAGACTTTAGACATTTTCAATTTGAATTCGCGCGTCATTTGCGCCAGCCGCATTTGTTTCCCAAACCAGAGGGCGTTTCACCCCAAAGCGTGGAAATTTATCAACGCGCACGTTTTGCGCGTGTGAAAGAAGTGTTGGCATTGGTTTTTGTGCGCAGCCACACGGTGTTGGGCAACCAAGCTTGGAGCGACTTGGTGGAGCACTTTTATTGGCATTGGCCGACACACGGAACGCGGCAAAACCATTTGCCTTATGAATTTGTGAGCTTCTTGTCGGAGTATCCAGCGAGCGAAGAGACGCCTGCTTGGTTCGCTAACTTTGTTCGGTTTGAATGGATGCAATGGCGTGTTTCAGCCATGGATGCGCAGATTCCCAGCTTCAATCCCACCGGCGATTTGATGCGCAATCGTGTGGTGCTGAATCCGGCGCGTGAAGATGCAAGCTTTGACTGGCCGGTGCATGGCATTGAAAAAGAAAGCGATCCCATTGAACCATCGCGCACGGTGTTGTGGGTGCTTCGCACCTTAGACGACAGCTTGAGCGTGGTGCCCAGTGATTTATTTCAGGTTCAGTTGATTTCCTTGCTCAAAACAGGCATGACGGGTGAGCAAGCTTTGGCCGCCATGGCTGCTTGGTTGAATCACACCACGCCACAAACCTTGCTGGCCGAGGGCGCAGAGCTGTTGAATGCCTTGCGCCAATCGCAAGTGATTTTGGGAACGGCTGTTGAGTAGACGATGCGGTGGTCAACGCTGAGGCAAGGCGCGACGGTATTGCACCGCCTCAGCAACATGCCCGACTTGTATGTGCTGGCTTTGCGCTAAGTCAGCCACGGTGCGCGCCACACGGATCGCCCGATGTGTGCTGCGTGCCGACCACCCCAATTGCTTGGAGGTGTGGATCAAAAACCGATGCGCGTCGGCTTCAAGCAGTGACAGTTGATCAAGCGCTTCATGGCTCAAACTTTGATTGGTTGTGCCTTGTCGGTCTAAGGCAATTTGTCGGGCAGTCAAGCACCGTGCGCGAACTTGTGCGGTCGACTCTCCGCGCGTTGGATGAAGCAAGACCTCGTTGGACAAAGTGGCGACTTCGACTTGCAAATCGATTCGATCTAGCAAGGGGCCGCTGAGTTTGCCTTGGTAGCGAGCGATTTGATCGGGCGTGCATCGGCATGGCTTGTGGCTGGCGCCTAAAAATCCGCAAGGACAAGGGTTCATGGCTGCGATCAACTGAAATTGAGCGGGCAACTCCGTGTGTGTATTGGCGCGAGCCAGAGTGATGCGCCCGTTTTCCAGCGGCTCGCGCAGGGCTTCGAGTGCTTTGCGAGGAAATTCTGGCAACTCGTCTAAAAAAAGCACGCCGTGATGCGCCAATGAAATCTCGCCAGGACGCAAGGGTCGGCCACCGCCCACCATGGCCACGCTCGTGCAGCTGTGGTGCGGTGCACGTGTGGGACGGATGTGCCAATGTGCCAAATCAAACGGCTGCCCCAGGCTTTGGATGGCCGCACTTTCAAGGGCTTGATCAAGGGTCATCTCGGGCAACAGCGCAGAAAAACGCTGTGCCAACATGGATTTGCCGCTGCCCGGCGGGCCCATCAAAAGCAGAGAATGCCCGCCAGCTGCGGCAATCTCCAGCGCGCGGCGCGCACTGGCTTGGCCTTTGACGTCGGCCAAATCGAGCGATGGCTGCGCTTGCTGGTGCGCTGAAACGTGGGGGCTTACGCGAGACCATCCCTCGGTGGGTGCTGCATTGGCTGGCGCGATTTGAAATTGCGCCACCACATCTGAAAGCGCGCGGGCAGCATAAACCTCGGTCGATGGCACCAAGGCGGCTTCTTCGGCGCTGCCTGCTGGCAAGACCAAGCGAGAGCGCACTTTGGCTTGATGCAAGGCCAAACTCATGGCCAGCGCGCCTCGAACGGGGCGCAGCTCACCGGACAAGGACAACTCACCGGCGAATTCAAACAGCTTGAGCTTGTCAACGTCCAGCAACCCCGCGGCCGCCAAGATGCCCAAAGCAATCGGCAAATCAAAGCGGCCCGAATCTTTGGGCAAGTCGGCGGGCGCCAAGTTCACGGTGATGCGTTGGTTGTGCGGAAACTCAAAGCCTGAGTTTTGCAAGGCGCAACGCACACGCTCGCGCGCTTCCTTGACCTCGGTATCGGCCAATCCTACGAGCGTAAAACTGGGTAAGCCGTTGGCAAGATGAACCTCCACCGTGACGTTGTGAGCCTGTAAACCCAAAAGTGAGCGGCTGTGTATGAGCGCCAAAGACATGCAGAAATCCCCAAAACTGAGCGCAGACTCGTCAAATTCGCACCAAAAAAGCGCATCAAAACCATAAGCATCGAAGATTACTGCCTCGAAATGGGTTGTTGGCCTAGCTTTAAGCGATGTTTTCTTGCTTGAAACGCTGGCATGAAGTCTGCTAAACGGTTATGTCTATTTTTGAAATCCAACCGGAGAAAACCATATGAAACTCAAGTCCAAACTTTTGCTGGCGTTGCTGGCTGTCAGCGGCGTTGCTTTTGCTGATGAAACAGCCCCACAAGACCCGTTGAGCTACAACGTGGGCGTTGTGAGCCAATACCGTTACCGTGGTCTGGCACAAAGCCGTGGCATGCCTGCTTTGCAAGGGGGTGCTGACTTTGCGGCAGCCAATGGTTTTTATGTGGGAACTTGGGCTTCAACGATCAAATGGATTCAAGACAGCTCCAACTCAACAGCAACGGTGAAAGGTCCTGTTGAGCTGGACATTTACGGTGGTTATAAATTCGAAGCCGCGGGCGTTGCCTACGACGTGGGCGTGTTGCAGTACGAATATTTGGGCAACAACTTGGCAGACACAAAAACCGCACACAGCCCCAACACATCCGAGGTGTACGGCGCCGCAACATTGGGCGTGGTGACCGCTAAATACTCTTACAGCTTGACAGACTTGTTCGGCCAAATCAGCTCAGCCGGTCAAGGTTCGGCTGGTAGCTATTACCTCGATTTGAGCGCGACATTTGACTTGGGCAACGGCTACACCTTCGTTCCTCACGCAGGTCGTCAACAAGTTAAAAACGTCAGCGACAACAGCTACACCGATTACGCTTTGACTGTGAACAAAGACTTCGGCAACGGCTTGTCTGCCAGCTTGTCAGCCATTGCAGTGACTGCAGATAAAACACCAGGCTCTGCTTTTTACTCGACGGCCAACAACTACTCCACCGCCAAAGGCACTTTGGTTGCTGGTGTTAAATACGCCTTCTAATCCAGATAAGTCGCTTTAATCAGGAGCAACCATGAAACTCATCACCGCTGTCATCAAACCCTTCAAGTTGGATGAGGTCCGCGAGGCCTTGTCTCAAGTTGGGGTTCACGGCATCACTGTTACTGAAGTCAAAGGCTTTGGCCGTCAGAAAGGACACACCGAGTTGTATCGCGGTGCCGAGTACGTGGTTGACTTCTTGCCCAAAGTCAAAATCGAAGCGGCTGTGGACACCGATCATTTGGATCGCGCCATCGAAGCCATCGAAAACGCTGCGCGCACCGGCAAGATCGGTGACGGCAAGATTTTTGTGTACGACTTGGAGCAAGTCGTGCGCATTCGCACCGGTGAAACTGGACCGGAAGCCCTTTAAGAGGAATTACCCATCATGAAAAAACTTTTAGCTTCTCTTGCCTTGGGCTTGGGTTTGTGGTTTGGCGGCTCTGTTGCCATGGCACAAACGGCCCCCGCCGCTGCGCCTGCTGTTGAAGCCAAAGCGGATGCTGCGCCTGCCGCCGCACAAGCTGCCGCTCCTGCCGCTGTGCCCAACAAAGGCGACACCGCTTGGATGACGGTCGCCACCGTGTTGGTGATTTTGATGACCATTCCCGGCCTGGCCTTGTTCTACGGCGGTTTGGTTCGCAGCAAAAACATGCTGTCGATCTTGATGCAAGTGTTTGTGGTGACGTCCTTGATCTACGTTTTGTGGATTTTGTACGGCTACAGCTTGACCTTCACGGCCAGCAATCCGTTCATTGGTAGCTTGGACAAACTGTTCTTCAAAGGCATCACGCCCGACTCTGTTGCTGCAACCTTCAGCAAAGGCGTGGTCATTCCTGAGTTCACGTTTGCGGCTTTCCAAGCCACCTTTGCGGCCATCACTTGCACATTGATCGTGGGCGCATTTGCTGAACGTGTGCGTTTCTCGGCTGTGTTGTTGTTCTGTGCTTTGTGGTTCACCTTCAGCTACATGCCGATTGCCCACATGGTTTGGTATTGGGACGGCCCTGACGCGATCACCGACGCTGCTTCTTTGGACAAAGTGACCGCAGCTGCGGGTTGGTTGTGGGCCAAAGGTGCTTTGGACTTCGCAGGCGGTACCGTGGTTCACATCAACGCTGCTGTGGCTGGCTTGGTGGGTGCTTTTGTGATCGGCAAACGCGTGGGTTACGGCAAAGAAGCCATGGCTCCTCACAGCCTGACATTGACCATGGTGGGCGCATCGCTCTTGTGGGTGGGTTGGTTCGGCTTCAATGCTGGCTCTAACTTGGAAGCCAATGGCGTGACTGCTCTGGCATTCGTCAACACCTTGGTGGCTACGGCTGCTGCCACATTGAGCTGGATCGCGGGTGAAGCGTTGTCTAAAGGCAAAGCCTCGATGCTGGGTGCGGCTTCTGGTGCTGTGGCTGGTTTGGTGGCCATCACTCCCGCTTGCGGTTTTGTGGGCCCTATGGGCGCCATCGTGATTGGCTTGTTGGCTGGCTTCATCTGCTTGTGGGGTGTCAATGGTTTGAAACACCTCTTGGGTGCGGACGACTCCTTGGACGTGTTTGGCGTTCACGGTGTGGGCGGCATCTTGGGTGCGTTGTTGACCGGTGTGTTTGCTTCTCCAGCTTTGGGTGGCACAGGCATCTATGACTACGTGGCCAACGCTGTCTCGCCTGACTACGACATGGCTCACCAAGTGTTGGTGCAAGCACAAGCTGTCTTGACCACTTTGGTCTGGTCGGGTGTGGTGTCTTACATCGCCTACAAATTGGTGGACATCGTTTTGGGTCTGCGTGTGAGCGAAGAAGAAGAGCGCGAAGGCTTGGACATCAGCTCGCACGGCGAGACTGCTTACCACCGTTAATTTTCCAAGTTCTTCAGGTTTTCCTTGGACTTTGGCCCGCCACTTCGGCGGGCCTTTTTTATTTTTGAAACAAGTCTTGTTCAAAAAATTCAAAGGACGGGGGGCGAGTAGCCGCTAACATGATCGCCATGCAAGCCATCCTTGACGACTTTGCGCAACGCATCCGCGATGCCGCGCACACACAAACCCCCTTGCGCTTTCGTGGCGGCGGGAGCAAAGATTTTTATGGGCAATCGCTGCAAGGCGACGTGCTCGACACCCGTGCTTACTCTGGCGTGATCAGCTACGAGCCGAGCGAACTGGTGATCACAGTGCGCGCAGGCACACGCCTTGCTGAGGTCGAGCAACTGCTGGCACAGCAAGGCCAATGTTTTGCGTTTGACCCGCCGCATTTTGGCGCGCAGGCCACGGTGGGTGGCATGGTCGCTGCGGGACTGGCCGGACCTGCCCGCGCCAGCGTGGGCACGGTGCGAGATTTTGTGTTGGGCATTCGCGTGCTCAACGGGCAAGGCGAAGATTTGACGTTTGGCGGCCAAGTCATGAAAAACGTGGCGGGCTACGACGTATCGCGCTTGATGGCTGGGAGTTTGGGGCAGTTGGCGTTGATCACCGAGGTTTCGCTCAAGGTGTTGCCCCTCGCGCCCAGCGAGGCGACTTTGGCTTGTGCGGGCATGACGCAAGCCGTGGCCTTGGCATTGCTGCATCGCTGGGGCGCACAACCGCTGCCTTTGAACGCAAGCGCTTGGGTGCAAGACACTTTGTACATTCGCTTGCGCGGCGCGATTGCTGCGGTGGCGTCTGCCATCCAAAAAATGACCGACGATGCCAAAACCTTGGGCGCCAGCGTCACCCACATGGGCGACGAAGCCATCGCCGATTGGCAAGCCAGCGCGGAGCAAACCTTGCCCTTTTTTGCGCAAGCACCCAGCGCGGATGCTTGTCTGTGGCGTTTGTCAGTGCCCCAAACCACGCCCGACTTGGCAAGCCTTGGGATCAGCGAAGCCAGCTACATCGAGTGGCATGGCGCGCAACGCTGGATTTGGGCGCCTGCTGCGCGCGCCGAGTTTTTGCGCCAAATCACCCGCCAAGTGGGCGGACATGCCACGCTGTTCAAAACCAGCGCCTTGCACGGTGGGGCTGACAAATCGGTCGGCGTGTTCAGCCCACTGGAGGCTGTGCAGCAACGCATTCAAACCCAATTGAAAAAACAATTTGACCCCGCCGGTGTGTTCAACCCAGGACGTGTTTAACGGCAACTTTCATGCAAACCCATCTCGCTCCTCAATACCAAAACACGCCCGAAGGCCGTGAAGCCGAAGCCATCTTGCGCAAATGCGTGCACTGCGGTTTTTGCACCGCCACTTGTCCCACTTACCAATTGCTGGGTGACGAGTTGGATGGCCCGCGCGGGCGCATCTATTTGATGAAACAAGTCCTCGAAGGCGCCGAACCAACCCGAGCGACACAACAGCACTTGGATCGCTGCTTGACCTGCCGCAATTGCGAAAGCACCTGCCCCAGCGGCGTGCAATATGGGCATTTGGTGGACATCGGGCGCAAATTGGTCGATGAAAAAGTCAAACGCCCCTGGGGCGAGCGTTGGGTGCGTTGGGCTTTGAAAGAAGGCTTGCCATCGCCTTGGTTTGCGCCAGCGATGAAGTTAGGGCAAGCGGTGCGTGGCGTGTTGCCAGCTGCGCTTCAGGCCAAAGTCCCCGCGCCTCAAAACGCTGGCGCTTGGCCGCAGCAAGTGCATGCACGCAAGGTGTTGATGCTGGCCGGATGTGTGCAACCGGCCATGTTGCCCAACATCAACGCTGCGACTGCTCGCGTGTTGGATGCAGCAGGCATTCAAACGCTCATTGCGCCCGAAGCGGGTTGTTGTGGCGCGGTCAAATTTCATTTGAACGACCAAGACGGCGGCATGGCGCAAATGCGCGCCAACATTGACGCGTGGTGGCCGTTTGTTGCGCCCGACAGCGACCAGCCCGTCCAAGCCATTGTGATGAACGCTTCGGGCTGCGGCGTCATGGTCAAAGACTATGGCCACGTTTTGCGCAACGACCCTGCTTACGCGGCCAAGGCCCAGCGCATCAGCGAACTCACGCGCGATCTCAGTGAATTGCTGCCCGACTTGGTGCCCAGTTTGAAGTCAAAACTCAAACCACAAAAATTGGCGCAAGCGGGACAACAAGTGTTTCATCCGCCCTGTACCTTGCAACATGGTCAACAGCTCAAAGGCGGGGTTGAAAAACATTTGGGTGAATTGGGCTTTGCCGTGCAAACAGCGGCAGTAGAGCCGCATTTGTGTTGTGGCTCAGCGGGCACGTACAGCGTTTTGAATCCCAAAATTTCTTATGCTTTGCGCGATCGCAAATTGGGGCATCTCCAAGCGTCACAGCCCAAGGCCATTTTGAGTGCCAACGTGGGCTGTATCACGCATTTGCAAAGCGGCTCTCAAGTGCCAGTCAAGCATTGGGTTGAAGCGCTGGACGAAGCCTTGCGTTGAAGGCCGGGCGTTGATCAAGCGCCTTGCAAGGCTGCTTCGATGTCGTGCGCTAATTTTTCGGGCTTGTCCATGGGCGCATAGCGTTTGATGACGTGGCCATCTTTGCCGATCAAGAACTTGGTGAAATTCCACTTGATGGCTTCGCTGCCCAAGATGCCCGTTGCTTCTTGTTTGAGCCATTGGTAAATCGGGTGCGCTTGCGTGCCATTGACGTCTACTTTTTCCATCATGGTGAAGCTCACGCCATAATTTTTTTGGCAGAACGCACCAATTTCTTCATTGCTGCCGGGGTCTTGGTGGCCAAACTGGTTGCATGGAAAACCAATCACTTCCAGCCCTTGGGGCGCATAGCGGTCATGCAGCTTTTGCAGACCTTCAAATTGCGGCGTGAAACCGCAAGCGCTGGCGGTGTTGACAATCAACACCACTTTGCCGTGCAGCGATGAAAAATCCAGAGGTGTGCCGTCAATGCGAGTGGCTTCAAAGCTGCTGAAATGTGTCATGGGGTCATCCGTGAAGTTCGTCGTGTCGGGCGATGTTGATCAAACGATCCAGTTCTGCTCGGTGCTTGATGCTGTTGGTTTCGTGCCAGAGTTTGATCAACCACATGGTGTAAGCCACCAACACGCCAAACCCAGTGATGGCGCCGTAAGCGCTCATGCCCAAGCTGGTGCACAAGGTGTACAGGCCACCCAATCCCAAAATGCAGAGTTGCTCATTGAGGTTTTGCACCGCAATCGAGCGCCCAGCGCCCATGAGGTTGTGGCCTCGGTGTTGCAGCAATGCGTTCATGGGCACGACCATGAATCCGCCCAACGCGCCCAAGATCACCAAAAATGGCACGGCCACTTGCAAGCTGGAGATGAAATTCATGGCCACCACAAACACGCCCATGACAATGCCCAGCGGCATGACGCGGGTGGCGTGCTCAAGGCGCATTTTCATGGAAGCCACAATCGCGCCGACTGCGGTGCCAATCGCGACCACGCCAACCAGGCTGGAGGCTTGTGTTGTGCCATACCCCAAAGCAGCCGCACTCCAAGCCAACACGATGTAGCGCAAGTTGCCGCTGACCCCCCAAAACAAGGTGGTGGTCGAGAGAGAAATTTGTCCCAATTTGTCTTGCCACAAACGCTGGTTGCAATGCCAAAAATCTGGCAACAAATGCAGCAAATTGCGCAGCATGCTTTTGTTGGGATCGCTGCGCATGGGCATGAGTGCCGCACCCGTGTAGGGAATGCGGGTGTTGAACCAAGCAGCAATGCCGTAGAGCACAACCAAGCAAGCAATGGCCGCTTCAACCGGGGTGTCGATGCCGGTGGTCATGAAAGGCATGTCAAACGACAGCAAACAAGAAGACAGTTGATGCCCCACCAATTGCCCACCCAATAAAACACCCAAGATGATGGAGGTGATGGTCAGGCCTTCGATCCAGCCGTTGGCCTTGACCAATTGCGACGCAGGCAATAACTCGGTCAAGATGCCGTATTTGGCGGGTGAGTAAGCTGCAGCGCCCAAACCCACCACGGCATAAGCGAGCAAAGGATGCACACCAAACAACATCAGCAAACAGCCAAATACTTTGATGGTGTTGCTCAACAGCATGACTTCACCTTTGGGGCGTGAGTCTGCAAAAGCGCCCACGAAGGGCGCCAAGATGACGTAGAACAACGCAAACATCGGCACCAAAGCCGCGCGCTGCCACTCGGCAGCGCCGTCTGTTTTGAGTAACTCAACTGCAGTCACAAATAACGCGTTGTCGGCCAACGAGCTAAAAAACTGAGCCGACATGATGGTGTAAAAACCGCGCTTCATAAAAAATCTGGACTTCGCAAACGGGTTGCGAAAACTGTTCCTCGTTTTCTCTTTTCCCAAAGACATGAGGTTATATCACGTGAGTGCCACAATATTGGGTATGCCACGTCCGATCCAAGCCTTTGTTCATTCTGCCGCCTTGCGTCACAACCTCCAGCGCATGCGTGAGGCCGCACCCAATTCCCGCGTTTGGGCGGTCGTCAAAGCCAATGCTTATGGGCACGGCATTGAGCGGGTGTTTGAAGCTTTTCGCGCCGCCGATGGCTTTGCCTTGCTTGACCTGGAAGAGGCCAAACGCTTACGGGCATTGGGCTGGCGCGGACCGGTCTTGTTGTTGGAAGGCGTCTTTGAAGCGCGCGATTTAGAGCTGTGCTCAAGCCTTGAGCTGTGGCATGTGGTGCATTGTGATGATCAAATTGACATGCTGAGTCGTCACAAAACACAAGTTCCGCATCGGATTTTTCTCAAAATGAACAGCGGAATGAATCGTTTGGGCTTTACGCCTAGGCGACTGCGTTCTGCGTGGGCACGGCTCAATCAGTTGCCCCAAGTGGATGAAATTTCATTCATGACGCATTTCAGCGATGCCGATGGCGACAAAGGCGTGAGCGATCAGTTGATGAAATTTCTACAAACCACGCAAGACCTGCCCGGCGAGCGCAGCACCAGCAACAGCGCTGCGTTGCTGCGACACGGCCAAGATGACAGCGTGGCCGCCGATTGGGTGCGCCCCGGCATTGCGTTGTATGGCAGCTCGCCCGATTTCCCTCAGCACGACTTGGCGCATTGGGATTTGCAGCCCACCATGAGTTTGCGCAGCCAAATCATTGGTGTGCAAGACCTCGAGGTGGGCGACACGGTGGGGTATGGCTCTTCTTTCCAAGCGGAGCGCGCCATGCGAATTGGCATCGTGGCATGTGGTTATGCCGATGGTTATCCGCGTCACTGCCCAACGGGCACGCCCATTTTGGTGGACGGCATCCGAACACGCACCTTGGGTCGCGTGAGCATGGACATGTTGGCGGTGGATTTGACGCCTTGTCCACAAGCCGGTTTTGGCGCCGAAGTGACGCTGTGGGGCACCTCAAGCCATGGCGCGGTCTTGCCCATTGACGAAGTGGCGCAAGCCGCATCCACCGTGGGCTACGAGTTGATGTGTGCGGTGTCTTCGCGCGTCAAATTTGTCGACGATCAAGTCGGATAAAGCCCCAAGCCTTGGGCTTGCAGCCGTGCCAAACCCATCAGGGCTTGGCTGAACGGCGTGTCAACCCCGGTGATCTGCCCCAATTCGCACACCGCGCCCACCAAGGCGTCAAGTTCAACTGGGCGCAAAGCTTGGACGTCTTGCAGCATGGATGTTTTGAATGCGCCCAACTTGCGGGTCACCGCGTGGCGGTCTTCGGGTTGTTGATCAATGGCAATGCCCAAGCGCTGACCAATGGCCTTGGCCTCCAACATGACGCGAGAGATGAAGTCCAACACCATCGGGTCGTTCATGATTTTGTCGGTGGTGGCACCTGTGAGCGCACTCACGGGGTTGACGCTCATGTTGCCCCACAGCTTGTACCAAACGTCTTTTTGAATTTGCTGCGACAGCGTGGCGTCAAAGCCCGCTTGTTGCAGCAAAGCGTGCAGAGCTTGAGCACGTTGTGTGACCACGCCCGAGGGTTCGCCCACGATCAAGCCGTTGCCAAAGTGATGTTGAATTTGTCCCGGCGCATGCACCGAGCAACTCGCGTGCACCACGCACCCCAGCACATGCTGCGGCGCAATGGCTTGCGCAATGGCGCCATCGCGATCGACGCTGGTCAGGGCGGTGTTGGCGTGATCACCGCCAAAGTTGTGCAAAAACCACCAAGGCACGCCGTTCATGGCGGTCAGCACAACGGTGTGTTCACCCAGCAAGGGCTGGATGTGTTGCGCAACGTCATGCAGCGCAGGCGCTTTGACGGCGATGATGACCAAGTCTTGCACGCCAAGCTCGAGCGGTTGTGCGCTGACTTTGACACGGGTTTGAAGCCACTCGAAGTTGGAGCTGCCTTGGGGATTGGGCAACAACTGCAAGCCATCGCGCTGGAGCGCTTGCAGCGTGGCGCCGCGCGCCACCACCGACAACGCAACCCCTGGACATTGCGCCAAGCGTGCGCCCATCCAGCCGCCAATGGAGCCGGCGCCGTAAATACAAATCTTTTGGAAAGTCATTGTTGGTAATCGGTGGTGATGCGGTTGACTTGACGCACCAATGCGTTGAACACATCCACGCCCGCGCCACCGCCATGCTTGTCGTCAAACTGCAAAGAATCGCGGGTGCATTTGGCCGCGATGTGTTCGGGCACGGCAATGGGTTGGCCCATGCTCAAAGTGGCCATTTGAATTTCGCAGGCGCGTTGCAGCGTCCACAAAATGGCAAAGGCTTCGGGCAACGTGCGTCCCCACGACAAGAGGCCGTGATTGCGCAAAATCACAGCAGGTTTGTGACCCATGCTTTGCAGCACGCGAGGGCCTTCTTCGGCGTGCACCGTGATGCCTTCAAACGTGTGATACGCCACCATGTCATGCAATTGCGCCGAGTAAAAGTTGCTTTGCGACAAACCCTCTTGCAAGCAGGCGACGGCAACACCGGCCGTGGTGTGCGTGTGCATCACACAATGCGCGTGCTCAATGCCACCGTGGATGGTGCTGTGCAACACATAGCCCGCCGGGTTGATGGGATGTGTTGAGCCATCCAACACATCGCCTTGCAAATTGATTTTGACCAAGTTGCTGGCGGTGACTTCGGTGTAGTGCAGACCAAAAGGGTTGATCAAAAACTGCTTGTCGTCGCCGCTCACGCTGTGCGGCAAGCGCACGGTGATGTGGTTGTAGATCATCTCCGTCCAGCCAAGCATGGCAAAGATGCGATAGCAAGCCGCCAATTCGACGCGGGCGGCCCATTCGTCAGGATGAAATTTTTCAGACATGGTGAACTTTCTGGAGTCAGTAAACACGCGCTTGGTCAGAAGCTTGGGGTTGCGCGGGCGCGGCTTTGAACTTGGCGGCCAGCAACGAGGTTTGCCGTGCCAAAATAACCGAGTCAACGCCCACGGCAACAAACACGGCACCCAAGGCGATGTAGCGTTTGGCCAAGGTTTCGTCGGTCATCAAAATGCCGGGCGCTTTGCCTGCTTTCAAAATGCGCGCAATTGCGTCTTCAATGGCGCTTTGCACTTCGGGATGACCGGGGTTGCCCACATGACCCAGCGAGGCAGACAAATCGGCCGGACCGATGAACACGCCGTCAACGCCTTCGGTGGCGGCAATGGCGTCCAGGTTGTTCAGTGCTTCGCGAGTTTCTGCTTGCACCAAGATGCAGACTTGGTCGTTGGCTTCTTTGGCGTAGTTGGGATAGCGTCCCCAGCGAGAAGCACGCGCACCCGCCATGCCACGCATGCCGCCTTTGCCATCGTCTTGCGGATAGCGACAGGCTCGCACAATTGCGGCGGCTTGCTCGGCGGTGTCAACCATAGGAATGAGCACATTGCGAGCGCCAATGTCCAAGACTTGTTTGAGGAGGGCCGCGTCATCGTGCGGCACGCGCAGCACAGGGTGCGAGTCGGGATAGGCCGCAATGGTTTGGAGTTGTGCGAGAAGCGTGAGCAAATCATTGGGGCCGTGTTCGCCGTCCAGCACCAGCCAGTCAAAGCCGGCACCGGCGCAAATTTCGGCGGTCACGGCGTTGCCAAGTCCGACCCACAAACCAATTTGGGTTTGGCGCCGATGCAGCGCTTGCTTGAAGGTGTTGACAGGAGTTTGCATGCTGAGCCTTGGGGTTAGACGAATTGAAATTTGAGGCTGCCCAAAGCGCCGTAATCGGCTTCGAAGACATCGCCTTTTTTGGCGGCCACAGGACGCGTGAAGGAGCCGGCCAGCACAATTTCTCCGGCTTTCAAATACTCGCCCCAAGGCGCGAGTTTGTTGGCCAGCCACGCAATGCCAATGGCAGGATGGCCTTGCACCCCAGCGGCCAAGCCGGTTTCTTCCACCACGCCGTTTTGTTTGAGCACCGCGCCGCACCAAGGCAAGTCGGTGGTGTGCGGATCGACTTGTGCCGCGCCCAGCACGATGCCTGCATTGGCCGCGTTGTCGCTGATGGTGTCAAAGACCTTGCGCATGACGCGCGTGTGGCGGTCAAACTGCTCGATGCGTGCATCGATGATCTCTACCGCCGGTGTGACGTATTCGGTGGCGTCCAGCACTTGTTCCCGTGTGACGTTGGGGCCGCGCAAATCGTGCTTGAGAACAAAGGCCAATTCGACTTCGACGCGTGGGGCAATGAAGTGGGTCACGTCAATTTCCAAGGTCTGGCCGGGCGTGCAGGTGTAGCGCATGTTGTCCAGCAAGGTGCCGTAATCGGGCTCGTCGATTTGGCTGGCTTGCTGCATGGCGCGACTGGTCAAACCAATTTTGTGGCCAATGGGGGTGCGGCCTTGCGCGGCCTTGAGCTTCATCCAAGCGCGGTTGATGCGGTAGCCGTCTTCGATCGTCATCTCTGGAAAGCGTTTTGAAAAATGCTCGATCTGGATGCGAGATTTTTCGGATTGATCCAGCTCTTGGGCAAGTTGTTGTATGCGTGCGTCGTCAAACATGGTGATCAGTTTTTGTTGAAAAGTGGATGGAGCGTGCTGTGCTTGGCGTCGAACACTTCTTGGCCCACGTCAATTTGCAGCGTCACGCCCATGTGGGTGCGGGCAAAGACATCGCGCAGTTGGTGCTTGGTCGCAGCCAACAAAGCTTGCCCAACCCGTTGCTGCACCGCCTCCGTTCGGCCTTTGCCCATGCGAAGGTTGAGGTAGATGAAGGCGTAATCGCCGGAGCCGCCGACATCCATGCCCGCAGCGCCGCCATCGGCAATCGCGTAATGCGGCGCGGGATACGCGAGAACGCGGGTGCCGCCGGTGGGGAAAACTTGCTGACCTTGTTCATCGGTGATGCCAAGCATCGTGTCTGCCAAGTTTCGGCAAAGCGCGCTCATGTCGGTTTCGTGATCCAACTGCGCGGTGTAGAGAATGACCAGATGCGGCATGAAACGTCTCCTATAAACGGTGGACAGCTTGAAAACCTTGGGTCGCACTGGCCACCGCACTGGGAATGTGCTGGCCTGTTTGCGGTGTGACGGGCAACACCGCATTGAGTTGACCGGTGCCCGATGCGCCAAAGTAAGGCGTGATGATTTCTGCGGGTGCGTCGTAATCGCTCCAGCCCAAGGCGCCCAAGAGCATGGCAGTGTCGTGCATGAAGCCTTCGCCATGGCCTTTGCTGGCGTACTCGGGCAGCATGGCGCAAAACTCAGACCACTGCGCCGTTTGCCACATCTGCAACACACGCTGATCGAGTTGCTCCAAAAACGGACTCCAAATTTTGAAGGCGTATTCAGGCGCCAAACCATTTTGTGCAAACCGATGACTCAATGAACCACTGGCCAAAAAAGCCACTTTACCGGCGTAGTGCTGCTCAACGGCTTGTCGCATGGCCCAACCCAAACGCGCACTGTCGTCTAAATAATGCGCCATGCACAAGGCCGAAACTGAAACCACTTTGAAATGTTGGTCGGCGTTCATGTAGCGCAAAGGCACCAAAGTGCCGTACTCGGGTGCGAGTGTGGTGGCGTCGTGCGCCAGCGTGTCCACGCCGTGTGCGTTGCAAACCTGCGCCAGCAAATGGCCTAACTCGGGGTTGCCCGGCGATTCATATGCCATGTTGCTGATGAAGTGCGGCAACTCGTTGCTGGTGTAAGTGCCTTTGAAATGTGCAGCACAGTTGATGTGATAACTCGCGTTGACCAACCAATGCGTGTCAAACACTACCAAGGTGTCTACGCCCAGAGCACGGCAGCGACGGCTGATTTCCAAGTGCCCGTCGATCGCGTCTTGTCGCGTGCCCAGGCGCGGCCCGGGCAGCTCGCTCAAGTACATGCTGGGCACGTGGGTGATTTTGGCGGCGAGGGCGAGTTGTCCCATGGTCAAACTCCCCAATGCGGAATGTGATGGCCACCCAAACTCACCGCGATATTTTTGGGTTCGCAAAAGACTTCATAACTCCAAGTGCCGCCTTCGCGCCCCGTGCCGCTGGATTTGGTGCCGCCAAAGGGTTGGCGCAAATCGCGCACGTTTTGGCTGTTGACAAAACACATGCCCGCTTCAATCGCTGCGGCCACGCGATGCGCACGACCGAGGTTTTCGGTCCACACGTAGCTGCTCAAGCCGTATTGAATGTCGTTGGCTTGCGCAATCGCATCGGCCTCGTCTTTGAATGGAATCAAGCACGCCACGGGACCAAAAATTTCGTCTTGCGCGATGCGCATGCGGTTGTCGACATCGGCAAAAACTGTCGGCCACACAAAGTTACCGCGTGCCACCGATGCCGGCAATTCCGGAGCATAGCTGGGGCGATCCATCCCGCCGCACAACAGCGTTGCACCTTCTTTGCTGCCCAGTTCGATGTAGCTGCGCACTTTGGCCAAATGGCCTTGGCTGATCATGGGGCCGACGATGGTTTGTTCATCAAGGGGATCACCTACACGGATGCGCTTGGCGCGTTCGACAAAGCGCTGCACAAAGTCGGCGTAAATGCTTTGTTGCACCAAGATACGGCTGCCCGCCGTGCAACGCTCGCCGTTGTTGCTGAAAATCATGAAGAGGGCGGCATCCAAGGCGCGGTCTAGATCGGCGTCGTCAAAAATCACGAAGGGTGATTTGCCGCCCAATTCCATGCTGAATTTTTTAAGCCCCGCCGTTTTGACAATGTGGTTGCCCGTGACGGTGGAGCCGGTGAAGCTGATGGCGCGCACATCGGGATGCGCCACCAAAGGCTCGCCCGCGTCTTTGCCATAACCGTGCACCAGGTTGAGCACGCCAGCGGGCACGCCTGCTTCGAGGGCCAATTCACCCAGCCGTGCAGCGCTCATCGGTGACAACTCGCTCATCTTGAGCACCGCGGTGTTGCCAAACGCCAAGCAAGGCGCGACCTTCCAGGTGGCGGTCATGAAAGGCACGTTCCAAGGACTGATGAGTGCGCACACGCCCACGGGATGAAACAAGGTGTAGTTCAGGTGGGTGGGCGTGGGGTAGGTGTGGCCGTCGACGCGGGTACACATTTCGGCAAAGTAGCTGAAGTTGTCAGCCGCGCGCGGCACCAGTTGCTTGCCCGTTTGGCTGATGGTTTGTCCACAGTCTTGCGTTTCGATGCGGGCAATGTCGGGGACGTGTTGCGTGATGAGTTCGCCCAAACGGCGCATGATTTTGGCGCGCTCGGTCGCGGGCGTGTTGGCCCATTTGGGAAAGGCTTCTTTGGCCGCGGCCACGGCGGCGTGGACCTCCGCAGCGCCGCCCGCTGCAACCTCGGCCAACACCGCTTGCGTGGCGGGGTTGAGGGTTTCAAAGCGCTGTGCGCTGTCGATCGATTTGCCGTTGATCAAATGTTGAATGTGAGCCATGTGCTTTAGCCTTGTGAAATGGTGTTGGTGAGTGCGCCAATGCCTTCGATCTCGGTGACCACCACGTCACCCACTTGGCAATCGACCACGCCATCGGGCGTGCCGGTGAGGATCACATCGCCTGGGTGGAGCGTCATGAAACTGCTGAAATATTCGATCAGCGTAGGCACATCAAAAATCATGTCGCGGGTATTGCCTTGTTGAGTAAGGCGACCGTTGACGGTGGTGCGCAAATTCAATTCCAAACGATCGCCGTATTGCGCATGAAGATCGGCCGCATCGACGCGCCAAGGACCCAGCGGCGTGCAGGTGTCACGGTTTTTCACGCGCAAGTTGGGGCGATACCAGTTTTCAAGATAGTCGCGGATGGCGTAATCGTTGGCGACGCTGTAGCTGTCCACATAATCCAGCGCATCACCCTTGCGCACGTGTTTGGCGCGCCGACCGATGATCACCGCCAACTCGCATTCGTAATGCATGAACTTCACACCTGCCGGGCGGCGGGTGAACTGGCGGTGTCCAATCAGCCCCGCCTCGCCTTTGACAAAGGCCAACGGTTCCTTGGGGGGTTCTTTGAACGCCAACTCTTTGGCATGGTCGGCGTAATTCAGCCCCAAGGCCAGCACAGTGCGTGGACGCGCCACCGCAGACAAAGGGGCAAGCCACTGCACGGCGGCTTGCTCAACCGTGCGCCCATCGGAGAGCCGCAACTGATCGTCTTGTTCGGTGGCGTCAAACACATGACCTTCAACCATCACGCGTGCGTGTTTCATGCCGACTCCTGAACCAATGGGTTGCGCAACACCCCCAGCGCTGGGGCTTGGGGTGCGTGGATTTCGATCACATCACCAGCGCGGGCGCGTGGTCGACGTGCTGCGTCTTCGCCCTGGGCGCAGACATCCAAGCCGAGCATGAGCACATCACCCGCTTGCAACGTCATGAACTCGCTGACATCGGCGAGCAACGCAGGCAAGTGGCGGCGCATGTGTTGCAAATCGACGGTTTGACGCAACACACCGTTGACGTGCACTTGCAGGGTCAGCGCGTTGGGGTGTGGCACATCCACCGCAGGCACCAAGGTAGCGCCGACGCCCAAGAAGCCATCCAGATTTTTGTATTTGACGGGTGGGCGATAAAAGCCTTGGGCGCTCACGCTGTGCGGTATCGACACATCGTTGAGCAGCACAAAGCCTCGAATGTGGGGTGCATCGCTGGCGTTGGCCGCGCCCATGACCACCCCCAACGTGGCACCGATTTCAATCTCTGGCACGTGAGCGGGCAGGGCAATGGCCGATGCGTGTGCTGACCACGTATTGGCGGTTTTGATGTAGAGCACCGGCGCCGAGGGTGGCGCTTGATAGGGCGCTTCGTGCATGGCGCTTTCGCACAGCGACCATTCGTGCTGTGCGTTGAGCAAAACGCCGTAGACCGTACCGTGAATGGGAAGAGGGGCCATGTGTTCAGTCCTGTGAATCTAATGCAATGACTTCGTCGAGCAAGCCGTAAAGCGTTTGCAATTTGTCTTTGCCCAAGCGTTGCTCCATCCAGCGGTAATGCGCTTCGATGGTGTGCGAGAGCGTTTGTACGCTGTCCAAACCTTTGCGGGTTGCGCGCACCACGGTGCGGCGTTGGTCGTTGGCGTCGCGTTCGCGCTCGATCAAGCCGTCGCGCTCCATGCGCGAGAGCACACCGCTCAAACTCGGGCCAATGATGAAAGCTTCGCGGGCAATGTGTCCGGTCTCCACGCCTGCGCCACCCTTGGCGTGGTCTTCACCCAACACCCGCAAGACCCGCCACTGCTGATCGCTCAAGCCATGCCCGCGCAAGCCGGGGCGCGTGTGCGCCATGACCGACTCCCGCGCTTGCAACAGCAAACGCGGCAGATTGCGGTGGGTGAAGGGAGGTTGTTTCATGGCGGTGAATTATTTAGCATGTTAAATAATTTGCGAGGACAAGCCAAGGGGGTTCAGGCCGCTCTGGGTCTAGGACTTACCCTTGAAAACAAGGAATACTGTTTGTTCATCCAGTATCATCGCCCAATGGCCAAAGACAAAACCCTCTACAGCTGCACCGAATGCGGAGCGACCAGCCCCAAATGGTTGGGCAAATGCCAAAGCTGCAATGCTTGGAACACGCTGGTCGAAAGCGTGGCCGAGCCCGGCGCTGGCGTCAGCAAAAACCGTTACGCAGGCATGGCGGCTTTGGCGCCTGCATCAGAAGTGGCCGTGCTCAGCGACATTCAAGCGCAAGACGTCGCGCGCACCCCCACCGGACAAGAAGAGCTCGATCGCGTGTTGGGCGGCGGCATGGTCGAGGGTGGCGTGGTGCTCATTGGGGGCGATCCCGGTATTGGCAAATCCACGCTGTTGTTGCAGGCCATGGATGGTTTGCAACGCAGTGGCATGAGCACCTTGTATGTCACCGGCGAAGAATCCGGCGCTCAGGTGGCCTTGCGGTCGCGGCGTTTGGGGCTGGACCACAGCCAAGTGCAGGTGTTGGCGGAAACCCAGCTCGAAAAAGTGCTCGCCACCATTGACAAATTGCAACCCGCCGTGGTGGTCATGGACTCGATTCAAACCGTGTATTCAGACCAACTCACCAGCGCCCCGGGGTCGGTGGCGCAGGTGCGAGAGTGTGCCGCCCATCTCACGCGCATGGCCAAATCCAGCGGCACCGCCGTTGTTTTGGTCGGGCACGTCACCAAAGAAGGCGCCTTGGCTGGCCCGCGCGTGCTCGAACACATGGTCGACACCGTGCTCTACTTTGAAGGTGACACCCATTCCACCTACCGCTTGGTGCGCGCCATCAAAAATCGCTTTGGGGCGGTCAATGAAATTGGGGTTTTTGCCATGACCGAAAAAGGGCTCAAGGGCGTGAGCAACCCCAGCGCCATCTTTTTGAGCCAACACACCGAGCCGGTGCCCGGCAGTTGTGTGCTGGTCACGCTCGAAGGCACGCGTCCCATGCTGGTCGAAATCCAAGCCTTGGTGGACAGTGGCGGCCCCTCGCCACGGCGCTTGAGTGTGGGCTTAGACCGCGACCGCTTGGCCATGTTGCTGGCGGTGTTGCACCGTCACGCTGGCGTGGCGTGCATGGACCAAGATGTGTTTGTCAACGCCGTGGGCGGGGTGCGCATCAGCGAACCCGCTGCCGATTTGGCGGTCATGCTGGCCATCCAGAGCAGTTTGCGCGGCAAACCCCTGCCCCAAGGCTTCATGGCTTTTGGTGAGTTGGGTTTGGCGGGCGAAGTGCGTCCCGCGCCACGGGGACAAGAACGCCTCAAAGAAGCCGCCAAATTGGGCTTCAGCGTGGCGGTCATTCCCAAAGCCAATGCGCCCAAAAAGCCCATCGAAGGCTTGACCGTTCACGCCGTGGAGCGGGTGGACGAGGCCATCGCTTTGTTGCGCCATTTAGACGCGTGAGATTGCGTACAGCCCCCGCTTGCGCCTCAGAGACAATGGCGAGATGAATTTTCAACGATACGCAATTCCTCTGGTCGCCATCGCTTTGATGGTTTGGGCATGGCAAATTTGGGGCGGGATGGGCGTGGCTTTTGTGGTCAGCGCTGGTGTGATGTGGGCATTGCTTCATTTCACGCGCATGGTTCAAACCATGAGCCGCGCCAGCAAACGGCCAATCGGCTTCGTGGACAGCGCCGTCATGCTCCATGCCAAGCTCAAACCGGGCGTGAATTTGCTGCACGTCATTGCCATGACCCGAGCCTTGGGCCAGTTGGAGAGCGAAGCAAACGCGCAACCCGAAGTCTTCAGCTGGCGCGATGGGACGGACTCGGTGGTGCGATGTGTCTTTGTGCAGGGCAAGCTGCAAAGTTGGACCTTGGATCGGCCTAGTTAAAATCTACGAATCATGGCCGCTGTTGCCATACAACTTACGAATCCAAAGGAAATCCCATGAGCGTGCTTCCCCCCTCCATGTCTGACCGCGACGGCAAAATTTGGATGGACGGTCAAATGGTGGATTGGCGCGACGCCAAGATTCACGTCTTGACCCACACCCTGCATTACGGATGCGGCGCATTTGAAGGCGTGCGTGCCTACAACACGGCCAACGGCACCGCCATTTTTCGCTTAGAAGAACACACCGATCGCTTGTTCAACAGCGCCAAAATCTTGCGCATGAAGTTGCCTTTCACCAAAGAAGAGGTCAACGAAGCGCAAAAAGCGGTGGTGCGCGAAAACAAACTTGAGAGCTGCTACTTGCGCCCCTTGACTTGGATTGGCGACAAAAAACTGGGCGTTTCACCCAAAGGCAACACCATTCACCTGATGGTGGCGGCTTGGGCCTGGGGCGCTTACTTGGGCGAAGAGGGCATGAAGCGCGGCATCCGTGTCAAAACATCAAGCTACACACGCCACCACGTCAACATCACCATGACGCAAGCCAAGGCGGTGAGCAACTACACCAACTCCATCTTGGCCAACATGGAAGTCACCGACGAAGGCTACGACGAAGCGTTGTTGCTGGACACGGCGGGTTTTGTGTCTGAGGGCGCGGGCGAAAATATTTTTGTGATCAAAAACGGCGTCATCTACACGCCTGATTTGTCAGCAGGCGCATTGAACGGCATCACCCGCAACACGGTGTTTCACATCGCCAAAGATTTGGGTCTTGACATTGTGCAAAAGCGCATCACCCGCGACGAGGTGTACATCGCCGATGAAGCATTCTTCACAGGCACAGCCGCAGAAGTCACGCCAATTCGTGAACTCGATCGCATCGAGCTGGGTTCGGGCAGCCGAGGCCCGATCACCGAGAAAATTCAAAACGCGTTCTTTGACATCGTCAATGGCCGCAATCCCAAATATGCACATTGGTTGACGAAAGTTTGAGCATGAGCAACACGATCGAACTCAAGGCCAAAGACCTCAACGGTCATGGCGGTGTGTTTTGCCCCAATCCTGCGGCAGACATGAAACTGTGGAACAGCCACCCCAAGGTGTATTTGGACGTTGCCAGCACCGGTGAAGCCAAGTGCCCTTATTGCGGCACGCATTACAAACTCAAAGCCGGCGAGCACGTTGGCGGCCATCACTAAAAACAGCCTCTTCATCGCACCGCAATGGATTGGCGATGCGGTGATGACCGAGCCCTTGGTGCGCCGCTTGGTCGCGCGGGGTGAGCGCCTGACCGTGGGCGCCTTGCCCGCGATTGCGCCGGTGTACCGCGCCATGCCTGGCGTGGCGCAAGTCGTTGAGCTGCCCGCCCAGCGCGGGCGTTTGCAACTGCGCGAACGGCTGCACATTGCACGTGCGTGGGCGGGTTGTTTTGAGACGGCTTATGTGTGTCCCAACTCATTCAAAAGCGCGCTCATTCCGTGGCTGGCACGCATTCCGCGTCGTGTGGGCTATACCGGCGAAATGCGTTGGGGTTTGCTCAACGAGCGCTTGGCCAATCCCAGCAAAGAACATCGTCCACCGATGGTGGAGTTTTATGCCGCCTTGAGCCTGCTGGGGCAATCGGGGCCGATGCGTCTGAGTGGCGACTTGCGGCCTCGGCTGAGTTTGCTGCCCATGGTGACCGAAGTTGCCTTGGAGCAGTTGGCTTCGCGCCGAGATTTGCCCACGCTGGCACGCAACAGTTTTGTGGTGTTCGCGCCGGGCGCCGAATACGGCCCCGCCAAGCGCTGGGCGTCCGAAAACTTTGCGGCGGTTGCGGCGCAACTGGATCGGCCGGTGTTGTTGCTGGGTTCAGCCAAAGACCGTGAGGTGTGCGATGAAATCGCCACACAAGCCAATGCGCGCAACAAAGCTTGCTGCTTCAACTTGGCTGGCGAGACCACGCTGGATCAAGCCTTTGCTTTGATCTCCTTGGCGTATCGGGTGTTGAGCAACGACTCTGGGCTGATGCACGTGGCGGCGGCTTTGGGCGTGCCTCAAGTCGCGGTGTTCGGATCTTCCAGCCCAGAGCACACGCCGCCTTTGAACGACAAAGCCAAGGTGGTTTGGTTGCGCGTCGATGCCAACTACTACCCGCCCTTGGCTTGTTCACCTTGTTATGCGCGTGAATGTCCGTTGGGGCACACCCGCTGCTTGAGCGACATTTCGCCCGAGCGCGTGCTGGCGCTGCTTTAAATTGCGTTGAATGCGCCCAAGCGTGCTTGGGCTTGCGCGCTGATGGTGGCCAGCAATTGCGCCGCAGCTGGCACGTCGTGAATCAGCCCCACGGCTTCGCCCACGGTGGCGTGTGCGCGGTTGAAGTCAGCTTGTGCCACGCCTTGTTCGTAATCCAGCCGTGCGACCTCTGGGTGGGCTTTGAGTACTTCCAAGCGATGCTCCCAGTGGCGGTGCAAGGCATTGCGGATGGCGCGAAAGTCATAAGGCGCGGGCCAGTTTTTGCGGCGCAAGATGTCAAACACTTCGCTGCGCGCGGTGCCATCGCCGTTGGTTTGGATGGCTTGGGCTTTGGCGCCTGGTGCAGCCAGACTTTCTTGCGTTGCCCACAGGCGTGAGCCAATCAATGCGCCGTCAGCGCCCAGCATCAAGGCGGCGGCCAAGCCGCGTCCATCGGCGACGCCGCCTGCCGCCAAAAGCTGAGTGGCTGGCGCGTGCGCGGCTAACCAATCGGCAATTTCTGGCACCAAAGCCAAAGTGCCGCGACCCAGTTGCGCATTCATGCCGTGGCCACCGGCTTCGGCGCCTTGCGCCACGATGACGGCCGCACCCGCTTCGACAGCTTGCGCGACTTGCTCTAACCGCTGAACTTGGCAGATCAACAGCGCGCCCGCTTGTGCGATGCGAGGGGCATAAGGCCGTGGATCACCGAACGACAGCATGATGGCGCGGGGTGCTTGCGTCAGCACCCAATCGAGTGCGCTGGCGTCTTCGTCCAGCTTCCAAGTGATGAAGCCACAGCCCAAGCGGTGCGTGTGGCCGTCCAGCAGCGTTTGCGCCAATTGGTATTCACGCTGCGTCCACAGCAAGTCGCCGTAGCCGCCGCCCACCAAACCCAGTGCGCCGGCTTGCGCACACGCGGCTGCCAATGCGCCGCCCGAGGCCAGCGCCATGGGCGCCAAAGCGATGGGCGTGGTGAGCGCAAAGGTTTGTGAAAAGCGGGTGTTCAAGTTGGCGTAGGTCATGGCGCCATTGTGCCAAGTTGGCTCAGTGTTGCGCCAGCCGCACCACAAAGCAGGCTCCGCCGCCAGGGCGATCTTCGCAATGCACGGTGCCGTTGTGGCGCTGTACGATGGAGCGTACCAAGGCCAAGCCCAAACCCACGCCGCCGTCTTTTTCGCTGGCACCCGGTAAGCGATAAAACGGCTCAAAGATGCGTTCGCGCAAGGCCAGTGGCACGCCAGGGCCGCGATCGCACACGCGAATTTCGAGCACTTGGTTGGGCAACTGAATCAGCGCCAGGGAGATGTCGTCGCGCCCATAGCGGCGCGCGTTTTCTAGCAAGTTGCGCATCATGCGCCTGAGCAGCTTGGCCACGCCAAAGACAAAAATGGGTTGCGGCTTGTCGCCCAACTCCAGTTCTGCATTGGCGTGTGCGCACTCTTCGCTGGCCAGGCCAATGATGTCAACGCTTTCGACGGTGCCCACATCGACTTCTTGGGTGTCGAGTCGGCTGGCGAGCAAGATTTCATCAATCAGTTGATCCAACTCGACCACGCTGCGTGAAATTTCTTGCTTGAGCGTCTCCGATGGCAGGTTGCCCATCAACTCCAAACCCATGCGAATGCGGGTCAAGGGCGAGCGCAACTCGTGCGAGGCATTGGCCAGCAAGGCTTTGTGCGACTGAACCAGCAACTCGACTTGCTCGGCGGCATGGTTGAAGCGCTGCGCCAAAAAGGCCACCTCATCGTCACCAATCACCGCCACACGGGCCGACAAATTGCCCGTGCCCCATTGCTCAACGCCTTTTTGCAACTCCTCTAAGTGCCGTGTGAGTTGACGCACGATGGGATAGACCGCCAACGCCACGGCCAAACCCACCAAACCCAAAGTCCAAAAAAAGCCAAACGGGGGACGCGACCAAAAACTGTGGGGCGGGCGGGGCAGGTGAATGTGCATGACCGCGCCATCGTCCATCGTCACCAAAAACTCAGGACCACTGCCGAAGTGACCGGGCGGATGCATCAAACCCGGCGGTTGGGGGTCGGGCGCTTCGATGGGAAGGCTGTCAGGGGCACGAAAGCGGGCTTGGCCTTTGCCGATCACCTCGCCTTGCAGATTGCGCACCACCACTTCGCGCAACGGAGGTTCGGCGGTCATGCGCATGACCCAGCCGGCAATCAAGGTGAGCAAGGCCACCACCAACACCACCGCCAGCCAAATGCGCACATAAAGCGGCAGGCTGAGCAATCGGTCGGAGGCGCTTTTGGACATGGTGTTGTCAGTCTTGTTGTTTGGCAAACACGTAACCCACGCCGCGCACCGTCAAGATGCGCTTGGGGGTTTTGACGTCGTCTTCGATGGCGGCACGGATGCGTCCCATGTGCACATCGATGGAGCGGTCAAAGGCTTCCAGCTCGCGTCCACGCACCGCCTCCATGATTTGGTCGCGCGACAACACCCGCCCCGCGCGCTCGGCCAGCACCCAAAGCAAATCGAATTGGTAAGACGTGAGCTCGCACGCTTTGCCGTGAACCGACACGCTGCGGGCGTCGCGATCAATCGTCAAAGAACCAAACTTGAGCGGCTCGGCTTGCGTTCCTGACGCCTCAGCGCCGGGTTGATGGCGACGCAACACGGCGCGAATGCGTGCCAGCAATTCGCGCGGCTCAAAGGGTTTGGGCAAGTAGTCGTCGGCGCCAATTTCAAGCCCGACGATGCGATCCATCGGGTCGCCCTTGGCGGTGAGCATGAGCACCGGCGTTTGCGCCAAGGCACCCGGCAAGGCGCGAATGCGTCGGCAAACCTCCAGCCCGTCGATGTCGGGCAACATCAAATCAAGCAGCACCAAGGCGGGCGACAAGGTTTGCAGCATTTGCAGACCTTGAATGCCACCGCTGGCGTGGTGCACCGTAAAACTCGATTGGGTCAGGTATTCACCAACCATCTGCGCCAAACGATGGTCGTCTTCAATGATGAGCAAAGTAGTCATGGGCCAATGGTGCGGGGTTTGTAAAGAGAGCGCTTGTCTACAAAGTAAAGAGCAGGTAAATCAAGCCCCTCGCTTGGGCGCAACCCGCGATGCAAGCGCCACCAACACCAAGACGGGCGCGCCCAACAAGGCCGTGCAGTTGAAAAAAGTCGCGTACCCGTGGGCATCGACAAACACGCCTGAAAACCCAGCCAACCATTTGGGCGCGAGCAGCATCATGGAGCTGAACAGCGCATATTGCGTCGCCGAGTAGTTGATGTTGGTCAAGCCCGACAAATAAGCCACAAAGGCCGCCGATGCAATGCCGCTGGCCAAGTTGTCAGCGGAGATGACCCAAACCAACGCCGTCAAATCGTGGCCGCGCGTGGCCAGCCAGGAAAACAGCAAATTGGTCAACGAACTCAACACCGCGCCCAGCATCAAGATGCGCATCACGCCAAGTCGCATGGACAGCACTCCGCCAATGAAGGCGCCCAACAGCGTCATCACCACGCCAAAAATTTTGGTCACCGCCGCTACTTCGTCCTTGGTGTAGCCCATGTCCACGTAAAACGGATTGGCCATGATGCCCATGACCACATCGCTGATGCGATACACAGCAATCAGCGCCAAGATCAAAGCCGCTTGCCAGCGGTAGCGTGTGATGAATTCTGCAAAGGGCGCCACCAAGGTGTCGCGCAACCATTCACGCGCGTTGCGTGGCTGGGGCAAAGCCACAGGCGCGGGTTCGCGTGAGGCCAACACCGTCACAACGCCCACACACATCGAAGCCGCCATCACCAAGTAGGCGCTTTGCCATGCCGCATGCACATAGGTGGCATCGCTTTGCGCCACCCGGGCTGCAATCCACAGCACGCCCGCGCCAGACCAAATCATGGCCAATCGGTAGCCGGTTTGGTAGCTGGCGGCCAAGGCGGCTTGGCGGTCGTTGCTGACCGATTCGATGCGAAACGCATCCAGCGCAATGTCTTGGGTCGCCGACGAAAAAGCCACGGCCAGCGCGCACCACACGACCGGCTCCAAAGCTTGTTGCGGATCCAGCACAGCCATGCCAACCAAGCCCGCCATGACCCCGCATTGCGCCAGCAGCAACCAACTGCGACGTCGACCCAAGCAGCGCGTGAGCCAAGGCAAGGGCAAGCGGTCAACCAAAGGCGACCACACCCATTTGAAGCCATAGGCCAAGCCCACCCAACTTAAAAACCCAATCGTGGCGCGGTCAATGCCGGCCTCGCGCAGGCGAAAACTCAAAGTGCCCAACACCAACAACAAAGGCAAGCCCGCCGAAAACCCCAAACACAACATGCGCAAAGAAGCGGCTTCACCATACACATGCAATGCGGCCCACCAGCTTTGGGGTGCGCTGCCTTCTGGGCGGGCGGTGGGACTTGTTGTATCGTTCATGCTGCTATTTTCGGGGCAAGTGGCTAGGGAGCTTAAATGAAACGCGTTCTATTGATTCTGACGACTTGGGTCTTGTGGGCGACCTCCCCCGCGTTGTCCGCTCGCGAGGGCGTGGAGGTGGGACAGGAATCGGCCTTTGCCAAACTCGTGCCCGCCGAGCAAGTGGAGCAATCGGCGCAGCAGCAATACGCGCAAATGCTCAAAGAAGCGGCCAGCAAAAATGCCTTGGGCTCGGATGAGCATCCGCAAGTCATTCGGTTGCGCCGCATTGCCAATCAGTTGATTCCGCAAAGCTACGACTGGAATCCGCGCGCGCGTGAATGGAAGTGGGAAGTCAACCTGTTGGGCTCCAACCAAATCAACGCGTTTTGCATGCCTGGGGGCAAGATCGCGTTTTACAGCGCCATCTTGAAGCAACTTGAATTGAGCGATGACGAAGTGGCCATGGTCATGGGCCACGAAATTGCGCACGCCTTGCGCGAACACGCTCGCGAGCGCATGGGCAAAGCCACAGCGACCAATGGCATTGCAACCCTTGGCAGCACCGTGGCGTCGGTGTTTTTTGGCATCAACCCGAATTTGACGGATTTTGTCGCCAAGCAAGGCGCCAACTTGCTCACCCTCAAGTTCAGCCGAGACGACGAAACCGAAGCCGACTTGGTGGGCATGGAGTTGGCTGCGCGCGCCGGATTTGATCCGCGCGCGGGCATCACCTTGTGGCAAAAAATGAGTCAAGCCAACAAAGGCGCGCCACCGCAATGGCTGAGCACCCACCCTGCCAGCAGCACGCGAATTCAAGAAATTCAAGCCAATTTGCCCAAGGTCATGCCCTTGTATGAGCAAGCCGTGCGCAACCGCTGATCAGGTGCCACCCACATAAGGGTTGCTGACGCGTTCGCGGCCAAACGTGCTTTCTGGACCGTGGCCGGGAATGAACACCGTGTCGTCGCCCATCGGCCACAAACGTTGCGTGATGCTGGCAATCAAGTCGTCGTAATTGCCTTGTGGAAAGTCGGTGCGCCCAATGCTGCCCGCAAACAAGACATCGCCCACAAAGGCGCGTTTGATTTCGGGCGAATAAAACACCACATGGCCTGGCGTGTGGCCGGGGCAATGGCGCACTTGCAGTGTGTGCTCGCCCAACGTCACCGTGTCGCCGTCGTGCAACCAGCGCGTGGGGTGAAAGACTTTGGCAGGTGCAAATCCGTAATTGATGGCGGCTTGGGGCAAGTTGTCGATCCAAAACTGATCGGCTTCGTGCGGGCCATAGATGGGCAAATCGAGTTGCTCGGCCAACTCGGCGGTCGCGCCAGCGTGGTCGATGTGGGCGTGGGTGATCCAGATTTGCTCAAGTTGCACGCCCAGTTGCTTGACCGCAGCCAGCAACACATCCAAATCGCCACCGGGATCGATGACGGCGGCTTTCAGGGTTTTGTCACACCACACGAGCGAACAGTTTTGCTGAAAGGCGGTGACGGGAATGGTTTCGTAATGCAGCATGGAAAGTCTTTCACCAATATTTAGGCCAGCGCGCTTCGCGACTCAAGTTGTTGTAAACCAAGGCCACCAACACAATCACCACGGCACCGATGAGGGTGGGAAACAACAAAAAGCTCCAGCTTGGGTTGCCCAAAAACACGATGACAGGGTTGGAGCCCGCAGGCGGATGCACGGTGCGCGTGAGCATCATCACGGCAATGGCAGTGCCCACGGCGATCGCCACCGACCACCATTGCGGGCCAAACCATTGCATGCAAACCAGCCCAATCAAAGAGCTCAGCACATGCCCCATCACCACATTGCGTGGCTGCGAAAACGGCGCATCGGGAAAACCAAACACCAACACGCACGAAGCCCCGAATGAGCCCAACACCAGAGCCAAGCTCAGCCCATTGGACAGGCACACCAACAAAGCAATCGTCACAAAACCACCCAACCACGCCATGGCGGCGGCTTTTTTGCTGGGCGAGGGCGGCAGGGCTGCGCCATCGCCGCGCATTTTGGTCAACAGTTGCATGGTTTCTCCTTGAGTCGAGCGCCAAAAACGGCTGGCGCGTATGTTAGTGGCTGTCGTGCATGGGCTGTGTCGCGCCTAAAACGCGTGGGACACGCCCAAGTAGAGCGTGCGACGCGGCCCCCATTGCGGCGCACCCACGCCAATGCCGCTGCCATCGCGCAGTTGGTAAGCGCGATCCAGCACATTGAGTACGCTCAAGCGCACCGTGTTGTTGCCCAATGTGGATGTCTGAAATTTTTGACTCACCGAGGCATTGATTTGTGCATAAAAGGGCAGGTGATCGGTGTTGGCAAATCCATTGCGCAATCCCGTGCCAAACAACCAATCGCTGCTGTAGGTGGTGTTGCCCAAGCGATAACTCACACCGCCAGAGCCCGTCCATGCTTGATCGTGATCCAGATGAACCCAGTTGTTGGCGATGTAGTTGAGCTTGTCACTGCTGAAGTTGAATTGCCCGCTGGTGATGTTTTGTGCGTAAGTCACCGAACGTGCCAAATTGCCGTAAGCGCTGAAATTGTTGGCGTGGTAGTTGGCCGACCACTCCAAGCCACCAATGTGAGCTTGTGCATAGTTGAAAGCCGAGTAGATCAATGCGTTGCCAAACTGGCCTTCGTCTTGCAAGTTGTTGACTTGTCGGTAGTAGGCGTCCATGCCCAGACTCAGGTGCGGATTGACCAAATGCGACACGCCCACATCGACGTAGTTGGATCGTTCGGCCACAACCGCTGAATTGGCGGTGGAAGGCGTGGCATTGGTGGTGCCTTGGAACAAAGCAATCGAGGTGGTGTTGATTTTTTCTGATGCAGGCGGCGTGAAGTAGCGGGCATAACCGGCATGAAATCGCGTGCTGTCGGTGGCGTCGTACACCACACCCAAACGCGGGCTGAGTTGGCCTTCAGAGGTGATGGTGTTGATGTGGTCGTAACGCGCGCCGTAATTGAGGGTGAGTTGTTGCGTCGCTTTGAATTCGTTTTGCAGATAAAGCCCCAGGGTGTAGCCACCCCAATTGTTGTTGTCTTGAATGGCGTTGGGCGTTGAGCTGGTTTGATTGCCGTTGGCATCAGCGGGAAAAACCAAGGCGTTGTTGTTGACCACCATGCGCTCGTGCTGCAAGAAAAAGCCTGAACGCAAGGTGTTGCGTGCATCCAGTTTGTAGCCGGCATCGGCTTGCACACCGACGGCATCGCTTTGGCGGTGGATGGTGGCGGCTATGCCGTTGTAGATCAAATCGCCCACCGCGTCGGGCTGGTAGTCCACGGCACTGATGCGATGAAACAACGAGACTTGAAAATCCAATGCGCCGTCGTTGCTGCGTTGGTAAGTCATGGTTTGAAACTGGTTGCGCTCTTGCTGGTTGGCGTTGAGCTTGGCCGAGTCGATGCTTGGGTTGGCAAGGTAGGTGTAGCCAGGCGTTAAGCCGGGCACATTGGGAATTTGAAACTTGCCACTGGACGCACCAGCCATCCAACTCAGTCGGCTGCTGCTGTCGATCAGGTAAGACAAATAACCAAACCCCTTGCTTTGATCGGTGGTGTCATGCAAAGCCGCGCGGGCGCTGGTGGTGTTTTCAATGCCCAGCGGGTTGGTCAAGCCCGCGCCAGTGAAGAAATACGTCCAATCGCCCTTGACGCCGGAGATGCTGCCGTTGAGTTCGCGGTGGCCGTTGCTGCCCAAGACGGTGCCCAACTCGGCGCCGTTTTCTAGCTCGTCTGCGCCTCGGGTTTGGATGTCCACCACGCCAGCGGTTCGGTAGCCATATTGCGCAGGCAAAGCACCGGTGATGAAGTTGATGTTGTTGGCAAATCGCGTGTCAATGGCTGGACCAAAACCAGAAATGGGTTCAGGAATCAACACGCCGTTGATGCGGTATTGCACATTGGCGTGATCGCCGCGCACATGCAGTTGGCCATAAGAATCTTGCACCACACCAGGCGCTTGGAGCAGCACTTGGTTGATGGGCGTGCTTGCCCCCAAAGGCAAGGCCTCGATGTCTGAGGCGTTGAAGTTGTAGGTCGAGCTGCCCGTGTCGGGGGACAAGCCGTTGCGGGCGGCATCCAAGCGCTTGAGCTTGATGGTCACGGGGGCGAGCTCCACGGCGCTCTCTTCGGCGTGGCTGATGCTGCTGACCAGCAAGCTGGTGGCCAGCGCAATGCGAGGCAATGGAAAACGAGGCATACACAATCCTTTGAAACTTGAAAAGATGCCTGCCCAAGTTGGCGGCAGCGCTCAAAATCTTTCAAAGAAAAGCGGGTGGTCCTCGGGTGGAAGCTCGAAGTGCCTGGGTGTCGACCGCCAACACACGGGCGGCCAGCCAGTTGTGCCAAGGCAGCTGCGTGAGGTGCAGCGCAAACTCGCCCGAGGTCAAAGAAAACGCCAACTGCGCAAAGGCCAAGCAGCTGTGACACAACTCGCTGGCTTGATGCTCGCTGTGGCTGGCGCCACCGTTGGGTTCTGCTGATTTGGCTGAACTTGTGGCGCTGCTTGTCGTGTGGCTGAGGCTGTGCCCCAACTCGTGCAACAAGGCCGCCTGCTGAGACATCAGCAGGCCGACAGTCAACAGCAAAGAAAAAAAGCAGCGGCGCAACACAAACGCCATTTTATTCGGCCACCAATAACTGGCGAAGCGATTGGCTTACGGTGAACAAAACATCGTCCCAATGCGCGGGCTGCGACTGCCTGAACAAACGCATGCTGGGATACCAAGGACTGTCGGTGCGCTCAAGCTTCCAACGCCAATCGGGGGCATGGGGCAGCAGCAGCCAAGTCGGGCGCATCAGGCTGGCGCTCAAGTGCGCCACGCTGGTGTCAACGCTGACGACCACGTCCATGAGTTGGCACAGCGCGGCCGTGTCTTCAAAGCTGTGGATGTGCTCACCGACAAAGCGCCAGTTGGGTTGCTCTGAAATCAGCGCCCGTTGTTCGGCGGGCAATTGGTCGTGCAACAACACGATGTTCAAGTCGCTGGGCAGGTGCGCTGCCCATTGCTGCACGGCAATGCTGCGCAGGCGGTCTTTTTCGTTGTGCACATTGCCTTGCATCACCAAGCCCACGCGCGGTTGGGTGCGTGCGCCCAGTCGGTTTTCCCATTGAGCCAGGCAGCTGGCGCTGGCTTGGAGGGCGAGGTGTTGATGTTGCGCCACGAAAGGCACATAGCGCTTCAAAGCCAGCGGCAAGGACATCAGCGGGCAATGAAAATCTGTTGCTGCAAACGATTCGCCTGCGGCGATGACGTGAGCCAAGCCTTGAATTTTTTGAGCCAAAGGCTTGAGCGAAGCTGCCACCTCCAGCGTGACGCGCGCACCCGTTTCGATCAAGGGTTCGAGGTAGCGCAGAAATTGAAGCGTGTCGCCCAGACCCTGTTCGGCATGCACAAAAATGCTGGCGTTTTCCAAAGACGCTTCGCCCAGCCACAACGTGCTCGCCAACGGGCGTGGCGAAAAGCCTTGGGTTTGCCAGCGCGACTCGTACAGCGGCCAGCCTTGTTCAAACTTGCCTTGCAACAGCAGGCTGTGGGCTTTGTTCCAACGCACATCGGCCGAGTCGGGATCGCATGACAAGGCTTGGTCGTAGCAGTACACGGCTTCGTCCAAGCGGTTCAGCGCATGCAGTGTGTTGCCTTTGTTGCTCCACGCTTGCATGAATTGAGGCGCGATGCGCAACGCGTGGTCAAAGCACACAAGCGCCGACTCCAACTGACCCAAAGCGTGCAAAGTGGTCGCCCAGTTGAAGTAAGCCGTGGCGTACTCAGGCGCGAGCCGTGTGGCGTGCTCAAAATCGGCCAAAGCAAGCTCGGGCTGGTGCAACTGCAAATACACCGTGCCGCGCATGTTGATCAACTCGGGGTGATCGGGTTGCATGCTGAGGGCGGTTTGCACCACCTCAAGAGAAGGCAGGAGCGATTGCAAATCCGATTCGATCATGGGTGTTTCTAATTTGAGCCGGCGACACGGCATTGTGGCCTTGTCTCAGATGAGGTGGGCAGCCGCGCTGACGGGCTTGCTTGCGCAGTAAGACCTTTGACTTCTTGAGTTTGCGCGGGCTTGGTCGACAATTGCTGTGGCTATTGAGTTCATCACAAGGAGTTCGCATGAAAAAATCAATCCACTCAATCATTGCGACTTTGTTGTGCATTGTGACTTTCGCAGCTCATGCCGAATCACGCGTGACGTGTCCGCAAGGCTTGAAATGGAGTTCGGAGGGCTATTGCCAAGTCGAATTTGACAAGCTCAAAGACCCCAAATGCCCAGCGGGCAGCCACTTAGACCAACCCAGTGTGACGGGTCCCAAAATTTGTAAAGCGCAAGTTTCTTGTCCCGATGCGAGCAAGCCCAACAGCAAAGGGCTTTGCGGGAAAAAATAAGTTGTGATGCCCTGGCGCTGGGTCAGGGGTTGTCTTGCATCAGGGCGCGCAATTCTTCGTCACTCAAAAGAGGAGGGCTTGGTTTTATTGCGATCGTGCTGGGAATCAATTCAGATTGGATGTCTTTGACCGAAGCGGTCTGGCGTTTCAATAACCGATCCAAAGCCCGCGCATGTTCAGCAGCGTCAGGCAAAGTCAGCGATGAGCTCTCGCGTGCCATGGCCAATGCTTGTTGTTCCAAAGCGTGATGAATGGCTTGCAAGCGATCTATTTTTTGACGCAACGCAATATTGCGAGTCAAGCGGCGATCTTGGGTGTTCATACTATTGGGCTTTATATTTTTTGTTGCCAATTGGCTTTGCGGTTCATGTGTCCCCAATGGCCATCGGCGTTTTTTATCCAGCGGTATAGACCCACCAACCGCCACCAAGCCATGAGTTGCCGATACCCCAGGTTTTCAAATATTGCGAACAATAAAAGAATATAAACATGACGGAGTTTGGGGTACATCTGAAAAGACAGTTGCTCCAAAATCAAACCGCCCATGCTCAGCAATATGCCAAGCCCTAAAGATAAAACCAAGAAAAATACAAATGCGCTCCAAGACAGCAGTCCAGCCCAATAAGCGTAAACAGTCCAAACATAACCGCTGAGTTCAATGGCGGGCCCCAGCCATTCAAATATGACCATGTAAGGAAAAGCCACCCAACCCGGCCACCCCCCGTTTTTATGGAGCATCAATTGCCAATGCAGGCTCAAGCTCTCCGATAACCCCCGCTGCCAACGCACTCTTTGGTTGCGAAGCGTTTGGCGCTCTTCGGGAACTTCAGTCCAACACACGGGATCGGGCACGAATTCAATTTTGTAGGGTTTGTTTTTTTCTCGCATGACATGGTGAATTCGAACCACCAGCTCCATGTCTTCTCCCAAGGTGTGGGGGCGATAGCCGCCTACTTCAATCACCGTCGATTTTTTAAATAACCCAAATGCGCCAGAAATAATCAGCATGGCATTTAATTCGGACCAACCCAGTCGACCGAATAAAAACGCGCGTAAATATTCAATCACTTGAAATCTGGCCCAAATATTCTTAGGTAAATCGACCCGATGAAGATACCCGCCGCGCACGTCGCAACCGTTGGCAGCGCGAATCGTGCCTCCGGTCGCGACCATGAGGGGGGAACGCAAAAACGGCTTGACCACCAGTTGCAGACTGTCGCGCTGCAAGATGGAGTCGGCGTCCACGCCGCAAAACAAGGGGTATTGAGAGGCATTGATGCCCGCATTGAGCGAATCGGCCTTGCCACCGTTGAATTTATCAATGACTTTGAGTTGCGGATGGCGACTTGAGCGGTAAATGGCTTGAACGGGTTGGGTTTGCAATTGAACGCGGTAGGCTTGCGGAAAGATTTGCAAATCAAATTCGTCTTTTAAAACTTGCAAAGTGGCGTCGTTCGAGCCGTCATTGATGACGATGACTTCAAATTCAGAATAAGTAAGTTGCAGCACCGAGTGAACGGTTGAAGCAATGGTTTTTTCTTCATTGAAAGCCGGAATCAATATGCTGATGGGTGGCGCAACCATCGAATAAGTCATGGGTAATTCGTTGATATCGCGGTATTGCCAATTGCGGCGCAACGCCAATGCAGCAAAAACCATCAAGCACAAATAAACCAAATTCACTGCTGAAAAATAAACCAGCATGAAGAGGTTGAAAAAATCAGTCAATACTTGCAATGGATTTCTCCGCTAAAACGTGCCACACCATGTCTTTTGCATAGCGATCGGTCCAAAGGGACACGGTTTGAATGAGGTTTTCTCGATCAATTCCAGCCAGATTGATCAAAGATTGAGCGGCGCGATAGCGCACCCACCATTGCGAATCACAAGCCAATGTTTGAAGGTTTTCAAATTCTGCGGCATCGCCCAAACGCCCCAGGGTGATGGCCACTTGGGTGCGAATTTCCCAATCGCTGTGCGTGACAAATGGACGAATGCTATTTAAATCGCTGGCATGCTCAAGCAAGCGCATGGCGCCTATGTACACGTCTGCCGAATGTTCTTCGTTGAAAAGCGGCCGCAAAAGCGAAGCGTCAACCGAAAAATTCAACGTGTGCGCCATCTTCAATAACCAAACCGTTTGTTGCTCGCGATGGGGACTGTTGGGCTGTTGGCGCAAGACCTTGAATTGATCCGTCCAAGGCGCAATCAGAATATTTTTAAATGGTTTGAACAAAGCGGCCGCTTGAACAACATCAGACGTTGGGCGTTGTTGCAACATCGCCAACACGGGCGCTGCTGCAAGACTTGTCTCGATGTTGAGCCAAGCCCACGCAGCATAAAGCGCCACAGAATTACTGGGCTCATGCAGCA
>CAIYFE010000034.1 GCA_903925445.1 uncultured Burkholderiales bacterium
CCAGTTTCGAACAACATGGTCAGCATCTTGCGCCACATGTCTGTGGCTTGCACGGTTTTGCTGGGGCGAATTTCGCCACGGCGGGCTTTTTCTTCGTAGGCCACATAGGCTTTTTCGAAGTCTGAGCCGAACAGGTCGTGCAAATCGGGCACATCGGAAGGCGAGAACAAAGTCCATTCGCCTTTTTCCATGACGCGACGCATGAACAAGTCTGGAATCCAGTTGGCGGTGTTCATGTCGTGCGTGCGACGGCGATCATCGCCGGTGTTTTTGCGCAGTTCCAAGAACTCTTCGATGTCCAAGTGCCAAGTTTCGAGGTAAGTACACACCGCCCCTTTGCGTTTGCCACCTTGGTTGACCGCCACGGCCGTGTCGTTGACCACTTTGAGGAAGGGCACCACACCTTGCGATTCGCCGTTGGTGCCTTTGATGTGGCTGCCCAGTGCGCGCACGCGGGTCCAGTCGTTGCCCAAGCCACCGGCAAATTTAGACAGCAATGCGTTTTCTTTGATCGACTCGTAAATGCCGTCCAGATCGTCGGGCACGGTGGTCAAGTAGCAGCTCGACAGCTGTGAGCGCAAGCTGCCGCTGTTAAAGAGCGTGGGCGTGCTGGACATGAAGTCAAAGCTGGAGAGCACTTCGTAGAACTCGATGGCGCGCGCTTCGCGGTCGATTTCGTTGAGCGCCAAACCCATGGCCACGCGCATGAAGAACGCTTGGGGCAATTCGATGCGCTGCTTGCGAACGTGCAAGAAGTAGCGGTCGTACAGGGTTTGCAGGCCGAGGTAATCGAATTTCAGATCACGGTCGGCCTTGAGCGCCTTGCCCAAGCGGGCCAGGTCGAAGTGGAGCAGTTGCGCATCGAGCAGGTCGTTTTCAACGCCTTTTTTAATGAATTGTGGGAAGTAGTCGGCATAAGCTTGACCCATGTCGGCCAAAGTCACCTCTTTGCCCAACACCTCGCGCACGATGGTGTGCATGAGCAAACGTGCGGTGGCGTAGGTGTAGTCGGGGTCTTTTTCGATCAAGGTGCGGGTGGCCAAGATGGCGGCTTTGTAGACCTCGTCGATGGGCACGCCGTCGTACAAATTGCGCAAGGTTTCGGCCAAGATGGGGTCGGCTTTGACATCGGCACCCAAGCCAGCGCAGGCGTTGGTGATGAGTTGATGCAAATACGCCATGTCCAAGGGCACGCGCTGACCGTGATCGATCACATGCAACGCGGGTGCTGCCGGCGTTTGTTGTTCTTTGCTGTGGGCGCGCTCTTGGTTGCGGCTTTCGCGGTAGAGCACGTAGGCGCGGGCGATTTCATGGTGACCGCCGCGCATCAGGCCAAGTTCAACTTGGTCTTGCACGTCTTCGATGTGGAAGGTGCCGCCGCCTGGACGTGAGCGCATGAGCGCGCGCACCACGCCTTGGGTCAAGGCGTCAACCACTTCACGCACGCTGGCAGATGCTGCGCCTTGCGTGCCGTGCACGGCCAAGAAGGCTTTCATCATGGCCACTGCAATCTTGGCAGGTTCGAAGGGCACAACAGCACCATTTCTGCGAATGATTTGGTAGTGAGCCAGTGTGGAGTGCGTATTGGTGTCTGCGCGATCTTGCGCAGAGAGCATGGAAACCGAAGGGTTGGTTTGTGCTGCGTTTTCAGCAATTTGCATCTGAGTTTTCTTCCTGTTATTTGATGTTTTCGGAGCCGGGGCGAGTCTTGTCTCATGAACTGTCGCCAACAGGTAGACACTATATCTGGTGTCTGGGGTATCTTCAAGACACTAGGGGTAGCGTTTTGGTATGCATTGCAGTTTTTTTGATAGTTTCGATAAAAAATTTAAGCTGGTGTATTTTTTGACACCATCGAAAAATGGCGCAGAAATAAGATGAAATTTTTAAAGTTGAGAAAAAACCGATAATTTCAGCGATATTTGTTCGCCAAGTGGCATGGCACCACGATATTTTTCTTAAAGCATTTTTTCGCTTTTGATTGCTTCTTAAAAAAATTATTTTTTTTCTAAAACTTGAATCTTGGAAACAACATCAAAGGGAAAACACGTAGTAGGCAAAGACAACGCTTTGCTTAGACCCTGCCAATCGAAGTTCTCGCCCGGATCTTTTTTGCGTCCTGGCGCAATGTGTTCGTGGCCTGCAATGTGGGCGATGTCAAAGCGCTCGATCAGCGCCGAACACAAGCTTTGCAAGGTTTCGTATTGCGGGGCTTCAAAGGACTCGCCTTCCAAGCCTTCAAGTTCGATGCCAATGGAGTCGTCGTTGCAGTTGTCGCGGCCTCGGTAGCTGGACTTGCCCGCGTGCCAAGCGCGGTCGTGGCAGCTGACAAACTGGATCAAATCGCCGTTGCGTCGGATGAAAAAATGCGCCGAAACTTCCATGCCGCGGATTTGCTCGAAGTAAGGATGTGCATCCCAATCCAAGCAGTTGGTGAACAGTTGCATGACTTCAGGTCCGCCATATTGGCCAGGCGGCAAGCTGATGGAATGAATCACGATCAAGTCAATCTGGGCCTGAGCCGCACGCGCTCCGAAGTTGGGTGAATCCATGCGCTGCGCGAATGTGTACCAGCCATCGCGCCAGAGTTTGGAGTCGCTCATTCAACCCTCTGCCGCTTGGCGGTGCGAGGCACTGCAGTAACTGCCAGAGACGCCATGCACGGCGTCACCCTCGGGCACATGGATGCCGCAATGTTTGCATGGCAGCATGGTTTGGGGCGTGTTTGGGTTTGGGTGAGTGGCGTCCTGCGCCATGCTGTTGAGCCTTTGTTGGCGAATCCACCACACGCCCGCCCATACCACCAGCAAAAGCACCAAGTACTTCATGCCATGCGACCCAAAATCACTTCGAGCACAAAGCGCGAGCCCACATACCCTAGCAGCAGCAAGCCAGAGCCAGCGTAGAGCACGCGCACCGCTGTGCGGCCACGCCAGCCAAAGCGATAACGTCCGAGCAACAACACCGCAAACGTCAACCAAGACAACAACGAAAACACGGTTTTGTGATCCCAGTGCCAAGCCGCTTGTGCGCCATACAAGCTGTCACCAAACAACCAGCCTGCGGCCAAAGTGGCGGTGAGTAGGGCGAATCCAGCGTTCACAAAACGAAAAGTCAAACGCTCCAAGGTGAGCAAAGGCAAACCCACGTTGGAGTCGGCGGCCAATCGAATGTTGCGCTCCGCGCGCGTCATCAACCAGGCGTGACCGACCGCCGCGGCAAATAATCCATAGGACGCGATGCCCAGCGCCCAATGCAGAGGCAACCAAGGCGAGGCGCTGACATGCAAAGGTGCGCCAGGAAAGCAAGCCGCCAACAACACCACAGCCACGCCCAGCAGCGCAAAGGCCCAACGCATGCGCAATTGAGGAAACCAGTGCTGCTCCAGCAAGTAAAAAGTGAACATCAACCACAGCGTCACCGACAGCGCGGGCGCAAAACCAAAGCGGGTCACGCCGTCTTGCGAGCCAAACAAGGCATAAATCAAACTCAAGCCATGCAGCACCCAAGGACCGATGACCAAACGCTGCCCCATTTGAGGCGACACGCGCGGCCCCATCAAGGCCGTCAATGCATAGGCCGTGGCGGTGGGAATGCCCAGCCAAAGGTGAAGCGGGAGGTCGCTGGCTAAAATCATGGCTTAAGTTTAGCGTTTTGCTTTGCACACACACCGAGCCCCTCCGAGGGTGATTTATGGCCTCAGCTCTTACCGACAAACTCTCCCGACTGGTCAAACACATCAGCGGCCAAGCCCGAATCACAGAAAGCAACGTGGCCGACATGTTGCGCGAGATTCGCATGGCTTTGCTTGAGGCCGACGTGGCCTTGCCTGTGGTGCGTGATTTCATTGCCCGCGTCAAAGACAAAGCCTTGGGACAAGAAGTCGTGGGCTCTTTGCAGCCCGGGCAAGCGCTGGTGGCCATCGTCAACAAAGAGCTCGCCGCCACCATGGGCGAGGGCGTGAGCGATTTGAACCTCAACGCACAGCCGCCGGCTGTGGTGTTGATGGCAGGTTTGCAAGGTGCGGGCAAAACCACCACCACGGCCAAGTTGGCGCGTTGGTTGATCAACCAACGCAAGAAAAAAGTGTTGACGGTCTCGGGTGACGTTTACCGTCCAGCGGCGATTGAACAACTCAAAACGGTGACGGCGCAAGTCGGTGCCGAGTGGTTCCCCAGCCGTTCTGACCAAAAACCGCAAGACATCGCGCGTGAAGCGTTGGACTACGCGCGCAAACATTTCTTTGATGTGCTGCTGGTGGACACCGCTGGTCGTTTGGGCATTGATGAAGCCTTGATGAAAGAGATTCAAGCGCTGCATCAAGTGCTCAACCCGGTGGAGACTTTGTTCGTGGTGGACGCCATGCAAGGTCAAGATGCGATCAACACCGCCAAGGCGTTCAAAGACGCGCTGCCTTTGACGGGTATTGTGTTGACCAAACTCGATGGCGATTCACGCGGTGGCGCGGCTTTGTCGGTCAAACAAATCACTGGCGTGCCGATTAAATTTGCGGGTACCAGCGAAAAAATGGACGGCTTGGAGCTGTTTGATGCCGACCGTCACGCGGGACGCGTGCTGGGCATGGGCGACATTGTGGCCTTGGTCGAGCAAGTCACCGCCGGCGTGGACATGCAAGCTGCGCAAAAGTTGGCCGAGAAGGTCAAGCGCGGAGACAACTTCGATTTGAACGATTTCTTGTCGCAAATCCAGCAAATGCGCTCCATGGGTGGGCTTTCTAACTTGATGGACAAATTGCCCACCCAAATGGCGGCCAAGGCCAGCGAAGTGGATTTGTCCAAAGCCGAAAAAGACATCGCCCGCAAGCAAGGCATCATCCACAGCATGACGCCCTTGGAGCGCAGCAAACCCGAACTCATCAAAGCCACGCGCAAACGCCGCATTGCCGCAGGTGCTGGGGTTCAGGTGCAAGACGTCAACCGCATGCTCAAAGAGTTCGAGCAAATGCAAGAGATGATGAAAAAAATGCGCGGCGGCGGCTTGATGAAAATGATGAAACGCATGGGCGGCATGAAAGGCATGCCACCCATGGGCGGTGGCGGCTTTCCTGGGCTGCGTTGATTTTCAGTATTGGCTGGCGGGCAAATCGACCTCCAGGCCGTTCATGGCCTCGGTCAATTTGATTTGGCAAGACAAGCGGCTGTTGGGTTGACGCGCTGAGGCGGCAAAGTCGAGCATGCCGTCTTCGTCATCGCTCAAGGCGGGCATTTTGTCCAACCACGCGTCTCGCACCATCACATGGCACGTGGCGCAGGTGAGGGTGCCGCCACAGTCGGCCGCAATGCCTTCGATGTCCGCAGCCGCGGCGGCTTGCATCAAACTTTGCCCCACTTTGCCTTGAATGATTTGGCCTTGGCCATTTTCGAAAAAAGTGATTTGAATCATGCGGTGGTTCAGGTTCAGGTTTCAACCAACACGGGCTCGCCGCGCAAGGTGTGCGAGAAAGCTTGGGTGATTTTGACATCCATCATTTGTCCAATCAGACGTGCCGAGTTGGGACCGCCTTGGAAATTGACGATGCGGTTGCATTCGGTGCGCCCCATGAGTTCGGTCGCATCTTTGCGTGACCAGCCTTCGACCATGACCTTTTGAGTCGTGCCCACGCGCTGCACATTGATGGCGCGCATGTTGTCATCGATGATTTTTTGCACCTCTTGCAAGCGACGCAACTTGACATCGTGCGGCGTGTCATCGTGCAAGTTGGCCGCAGGTGTGCCCGGGCGCGGACTGAAAATGAAGCTGAACGAGTTATCAAAGTAGACATCGTGCATGAGTCGGATGAGTTTTTGGTGATCGTCCTCGGTTTCACCGGGAAAGCCGACGATGAAGTCTGAACTCATGGCCATGTCTGGACGAATGGCGCGCAGCTTGCGCACCGTGCTTTTGTATTCCATCGCGGTGTAGCCGCGCTTCATGGCCATCAAAATGCGGTCGCTGCCGTGTTGCACGGGCAAATGCAAATGGCTGACCAATTGCGGCACTTTGGCGTAGACATCGATCAAACGCTGGGTGAACTCGTTGGGGTGGCTGGTGGTGTAACGAATGCGTTGGACCCCTGGAATTTCAGCCACGTATTCGATCAGCAACGCAAAGTCGGCGATCTCAGCCGTGTTGCCCATCGCGCCTCGGTAGGCGTTGACGTTTTGTCCCAGCAATGTGATTTCTTTCACGCCTTGTGCGGCCAAGCCAGCGATTTCGACCAAAACATCGTCAAAGGGACGGCTGACTTCTTCGCCACGGGTGTAAGGCACCACGCAATAGCTGCAATATTTGCTGCAGCCTTCCATGATGCTCACAAACGCGCTGCCGCCTTCGACACGCGCCGGGGGCAGGTGATCGAATTTTTCGATCTCAGGAAAACTGATGTCAACTTGTGGGCGCGCCAAAGTCTCGCGTTGGTTGAGCAAATCAGGCAAGCGATGCAGGGTTTGCGGTCCAAATACCACGTCCACATAAGGCGCACGCGCGATGATGGTGTCGCCTTCTTGCGAGGCCACGCAGCCACCGACCGCGATCTTGACGCCTTTGGCCTTCAAGTGCTGGATGCGACCCAGATCGGAAAACACTTTTTCTTGCGCTTTTTCGCGCACCGAGCAGGTGTTGAAGACGATCAAGTCGGCGAGTTCGGGGTCGTCGGTTTTTTCGTAACCTTGGGCCGCGCCAAGGACATCGGCCATCTTGTCCGAGTCGTACTCGTTCATTTGGCAACCGAAGGTTTTAATAAAAACTTTGCGGCTCATGGCAAAGCTCTCCCGTGGGGAGTGATGCAGCGTTTCATGGTGTTCATCCAGAGGCTGTTGAAAACCCAAGATTGTAATTGCACCCCCAACTAATTGATGCCAATACTTCTAAAAATGGTCAAGATGCGGCAATAATTTGCCGTTTTGAGAAGCGGTTAAAGCTTAGTCAACGCTGAGCCGATACCCACACACCTGCTCACATGGCGTGCTGTTGCATGTTGTGTGTAGAAACAAAAAACAATGCACCCCAACAAGAGTGAACGGCTATGAAAAAATATCTTCGCTTAATTATTGAAATCCTCATGGGTTTGCTATTGGCTGGCGCTTTGGCGTTTGGCTATTGGAGTTACAACGCAAAAGCGCATGCCATCGATGAGCTGACCGACGTCAGCGAAGGCGTGGACGAAACCAAGCAAGAGCTTGAAAAAGTCACCAAAGAGTTGGCTGAGGTCAAAGAAAAAGCAGAAACTTTCGAACCTGCTGCGCGCGAATTGGCCGCGGTCAAAGGTTCCTTTGAAAACGGCGTGGTCTTGCAAGATTACGAAGCTTTCATCAAGGCTCAAAAAGGCCCCGTCATCAGTGAACGCCAATTGGGCTTGGGCGCTTTGCGCTTGTTGACCAAAGGCGCGCAAGACCCAGACACGGTCGCTGCCTACCAAAAAGCTTTGGAGATGGCGGAGTGGAGTTCGCGTCTGAAGTCCATTTGTGCGGCACAAAATGCGCTGGTGGCCGCGGGTCAAAAAGTCAAAGTATTGGCCGATTGTGCTGAGGCAGAAGCGCCTGCCAAGAAGCATGAAAAACATGCGGTGCATTGGGCTTACGAAGGCGAGATGGGCCCAGAGAACTGGGGCGATGAATTCCCCACGTGCGGCAACGGTAAAAAGCAATCGCCTTTGAACATTGTTGGACCTTTTGAAAAATCCAAAGACGTGTTGAGCGTGAGCTACAAAGAAGGCCCGCTGAAGATGCTCAATAACGGCCATACGATTCAAATCAACGTGGAGCCCGGCAGCACCCTCAAAATCAACAAAGAGGTCTACAACCTGGTTCAATTCCACTTCCATCGTCCCAGCGAAGAGCAAATTGACGGCAAGCCCATGGCGATGACGGTTCACTTTGTGCACAAAAATGCAGAAGGTAAATTGGCTGTGATGGGTGTGTTGTTGAGCGAAGGCAAGGACAACGAGGCCATCAAAACCTTGTGGGAAAACGTTCCCAAAAATGAAGGCCCAGAAGTGGTGGTTGAAGGCGTCAAGTTCAACCCCAGCAGTTTGGTGCCAGCCGCTTTGACACATTACAGCTACGAGGGCTCGTTGACCACGCCGCCTTGTACCGAAGGTGTTCAGTTCTTCATCTTGAAAACCACGGTGGATATTTCTAAGAAGCAAGTCAACGACTTCCCCTTCAAACGCAATGCGCGTCCCGTGCAACCTGCCAACGGTCGTGTGATCAACGCCAGCTGATCGCGAATCACACCCGTACCAAGAAAAACGCCTGCTGATGTCAGCAGGCGTTTTTTTATGGGAGGACGCTTGGTTAAACGTCCGATTGGGTGAGCGGCTTAGATCAGTTTCAAGCGTTCCGAAGAAGGCACAACACGGGTCAAGCGCACGCCGTAACGGTCATTGACCAGCACGACTTCGCCTTGTGCCACCACGGAGTTGTTGACCAACAAATCCAAGGGTTCGCCGGCGATGCGGTCAAGTTCGACCACGCTGCCTTGGGTCAAACGCATCAAGTCTTTGATTTTGATTTCGGCTTTGCCGACTTCAATGGACAAAGTCACGACGATGTTTTGCAACACCTCGGGGTTGATGTTGCCTGGCATCATGGGTTTGAAGTCTTCCAGTGAAGGCTCCATTTGTTCGGTAGCGCCAGCGTGTGCTTGGCCTTCGGTATGTTCTTCGTGCGCGGCAGCTTCTACTTCGGCGGGCACTTCGGACTCGGGAGTTGGGTTTTCGTTGTTGTCGGTCATGATTGAATCCTATCTTTCAAGGTTTGCCGTGAACGTGTTCATGGTCGATTTGCACGGCCACTTGCGAGCCTCGCGTGCCAACGGCCACATGGAATGCGGGAACGCCATTGGCGGTCATCAAGGCGGTGTCGTCTTTTTTGAAGAACAGCAATTCGCCTTCGCGCAAGTTGTTGAGATGGTGCAAGGTGGTTTTGATTTCACCCAAAGACACCCGCAATTCGAGTTTGGCGTCGCCCACCGCGGCTGCGAGGTCTTGTCGCCAAATCTTGTCGGATTCTTCGTTGCCATCGCCGCTTTGCAAACGGCTGCTGAGCAACTCGCGAACGGGTTTGAGCGTGGCGTAGGGGTAGACCAAGTCGATGAAGCCGCGTCCACCGCTGACGGTGGCATCGGCTTCGAAGCGGCTCAGAACCACCAAGTCGCTTTCGTCGGCAATTTGCGCAAACTGGGGGTTGATTTCCGAGCTGATGTGCTCGCACTCCAAGGGCAACAAGGGCGACCAAGCTTCGGTCAGTGATCGAAAGAACACTTCCAAAATGATTTTGATGATCCGAGTTTCCGTGGGCGTGAACAAACGGCCAGAGGGCAACTCGCCCACGCCTTTGCCAAATCCGCCAAAAAAGCTGTCCAGCGAGCTGAACACCACATTGGGGTCGATGATGATCACCGAGTTGCCCCGCAACGGGTTCATGCGCACGATGTTGACTGACAGTGGCGCCTTGAGGCCTTTGAGGTAGTCGCCAAACTTCAAGATTTGCACACGCGTGGGATTGACGCGCGGGCTGGTCCTGAGCACTTCGAGCAAGCCCAAGCGGAACAAGCGAATGAATCGCTCGTTGATCATGTCCACCGAGGAGACATTCACGCCAAGGCTGCTGTCTTCGCTGGCCAAGTCGTGCTTGCGCACCCGAACACGGGTGTTAAAGCCGGTGTCGGTCTCGATCGAACCGTCTTGTACGCCGCTGGACAGCGCCGCCAGTTCTTCTTCCGAGAGCAGGTTTGATTTCATGGTGTGAGGGTTTATTGCATCACGAAGGATGTGAAGAACACGTCTTCAATGCCGCCAAAGTCTTCGTACTTCATCAAGATTTGATTCACCACTTCTTTGATTTTTGCGGCCAGTTCGGTGCGAAATTCAGGCTTGAGGGTGTCGGCGTCGGTGGATTGACGCATCACATCCAAGATGCCAGAGCGGATGGCGAACTCATGCTTTTTGACGTTGTCAAACACGCGGTCATCGTAGTGCGTCATGAGCGCAATTTGCACCACCATCACCTTTTTGCTGCCGGTGATGTTGGTCATGAACTCTTTGTCAATTTGCATGTAGCTGTTTTCAAAGCGCGTGGCCTCAGCACCTTTTTTGACTTTTTCAGGGCCTTCAGGCGTTGCTTCTTTGGCGTCTTCTGCTTCTTTTTCGAGCTCGTCTACTTTCTCGTGAGCAGCGGCTTCGCTTTTGTGCTCAAAGTAGCCAGACGCGAAGAGCGTGCCCATCACCACGCCAGCAATGACGATGATGGAGGCCAACACGATGACCAAGATGAGAAGAATGTTTTTCTTCTTCTTGGGCGCTTCTTCAACTTCTTCGGTTGCGGGTGCTGCGTCTGCCATTTTGATTACTCCTGTTTTTCAGATTGTCGTTTGTCTTCAAGCGTAGAGATCAAGGTTGCTTGAGCCGTCGCTGGATGACTTGACGGGATTGTCGCTTTGCGATTCATCCGCCACATTGTCTAGTCGGCTCGAATTTTCCATAACTTGAGGCTGACTTGTCGATTGTTGCGAATTGCCTTGTGAGCTGCCTTGTGGGTTGCCAGTGGCGTTTTGTCCAATTTGGACTTGGCCGGCCTGAATACCAAAGTTTCCAAGTGACTCGCGCAAACGCGCTGCAGCGTTTTGCAAGAGGTGCGCCGTCAGTGGGTTGTCTACGTTGAAGCTGGCATTGAGTTTGCCATCCTTCATCTCCAACTGGACTTCAACGCCGCCCAAGTTGGCAGGGCGAAGGCCGAACTTCATCTTCCATTGGCCGTCGCTGAGTTGCTTGTGCATGCGGGTGGCCATTTCGGTGGCGAGTTTGTCGCTGAGTTGGTCGTAGACCTCTTGCATTTTTGTGTCAGCGGCCGATGCAGAAGCTTCGGGGCTGTTGACGTCGGCCGAGTTGGTGGCGTTGGTTGGTGCGGACATGGCGGCAAAATTTTGTCCAAATCCGCTGCCTTGTTGGTTGGATGCGTTGCCGCCCAAGTCGCCAGCCGACAAGCTGGCGCTGAGGGCTGCGACGTCTGTGGCGGAGATGCCGGTGTTGATCATTTGCAGGGCATCGACCGTGCTGACGCTTGCGTTGGTGGAAGCGGGCGAGGCGTTGGCCACGGTGGTGCTTTGTGCGGCAGCGATCATTTCGCTGGGCACTGCCATCGCTTGTGGATTGAGGGCGACGTTGCTTGCGCCATCCAAGGGATTGCCAGGCGCAGGCGCGTTGATTTGAGCCTGCTGCAAAGCGGCTTGTGCATTGACGGCTGAGTTTTGGCTCATCGCGGCAGAAGTCACGCCCATGGCTGCAAGTTGTGTCACTGCGCTTTGCGCTGAAGCTGCGTTGTGCTGCGAGCCATCGGGGCTCGCAGCGGCCAAGGACGAGGCCAAGCCAGTGGGATTGAATCCAGCTGGACTTGCGCTGGCTTGGACTGAATTGGGGTTGAGCAATTTGGAGATGGCCGAGTCGTCCAACCCCATCGATTGCGCAAATGCGGTCAGACTCTCAGGGCTGGTGGCCGTGTTGGCTGGCGTCACGATGTTGAGTTTGGGGCTCAGCGCAACCGTTTTGAGCTCGGCATTTGCAGTGTTGGGTTTGTTTTGTGCCTTGCTAGAAATCAGCGCAACATCTTTGAGCCAAGGGTTGCTCAACATGGCCTGCGCCATCACGGGAGCATGACCTGAGGCGGAAGAGGCCGCTGTGGTTTGCGCGCCGTTGAGCGCATCCACGGCGATAGAAGCCGAATTGGCGTTGGCAGCATCGGTTGCGCTGGCTGTGGTGGACGCGACCAAGGGCGCCACAGCCGGCATGGCCGCTGGCAAGTTCAGCGCCAAGCCCACGGGTGTGATCGTGGTCGAAGTGGGTGTCTTGCTTTTTGGGTTGTCTTTATGGGTTTGGCCTGTTGAAGCGCTGGATGCCTCGTTGGACGTTGGGGTGGCGCTTGCGCCATCACGCAAAGTCACGCCGGTGGGTGGCACATCGCTTGCAACAGGGGGCGGGTTGTCTTGCAGGGCGGCAGCATCGCGCCGATCGGCGGTGTTGTCGTTCACGCTGTTGAGCGCCTGCGCTGCTCCAGCCAGGCCGCTTGAGTCGGCAAGTTGCTGCTTCTGTAAAGAAGGCAAGCGTTCAAATTGGCGCGCCATGATTTGGGCGAAATCAACGCCCAAACTCGCACCCGCGACCGGGCGCACACCTGCTGCCTGGCCTGCGCCTAAGGAGGTGTTGGTGTTGTTGGTTGCTGGCGCATTGGCTGGCAACTGGGTTGGACTTTGCAAGTTCATGGCATTTCAAAATGAATGATTCGGCTTTGTAAAGCAAGAATCGTGACAGGTTAGATTTTGCCGCTCCTTTCAATCTTTGTGTTTTGAGAAAAGTGTCAGTTCGAGTTGGCACATCGCTTGCTTTACAAACCTGCAGACGATGTTTTTCATCGCAGAATTTCAACAAAAGTACCAACAAATCACTGGATTTCACACATGACCACGATTTCTCTGTCAACGATTCGACAGAACTTGTCAAAGTTTGATCTCTCCGGACTCAGTATTCCGGTGGTGGTGCTCGTCATCATGGCAATGTTGGTATTGCCGCTTCCGCCGCTTTTGTTGGATTTTCTCTTCACTTTTAACATACTAGTCAGTCTTGTGGTCATCATGGTGGCCATTGCCACTCGAAAACCTCTTGAATTTTCATCCTTTCCAACGGTGCTGCTGTTTGCCACCATGTTGCGCTTGGCGCTGAACGTGGCTTCTGCTCGCGTAATCTTGGTTCACGGTCATGAAGGCGCGCATTCGGCGGGACGCGTGGTTGCCGCTTTTGGCGAATTTGTGATTGGCGGCAACTATGTGGTGGGCTTCATCATCTTTGGTATTTTGATGATCATCAACTTTGCTGTGGTGACCAAAGGCGCTGGACGTGTCTCAGAAGTGAACGCTCGCTTTACCTTGGACGCCATGCCTGGCAAACAAATGTCCATCGATGCTGACTTGAACGCAGGCATCATCGACCAGGACACGGCCAAAAAGCGCCGCGCTGAGCTGGCGCAGGAGTCAGATTTTTTCGGCTCCATGGACGGTGCTTC
>CAIYFE010000035.1 GCA_903925445.1 uncultured Burkholderiales bacterium
CAGCGACGTGTCGATGTCGTAATAGCTGTTGTAAAACCAAGCGCCAGGCACCACGTAGCCAGCCAATCCTCCGTAGTTGCTGGTGGCGGTGATATTTCCTGAGAAGTAAGAATTTTGAATCGAGCCCGCAGCAAAGTTACCCACCAATCCACCCACATAGGCGTTGCCCCTGAGGGTGACGTTGCTGACAAAGTCACTGTTGAGCACGGCGGTGCTGGTCGTCAAATTGCCCACCAAACCACCCACGTAGCTGCTGGTGGTGTTGGCCACGTTGATCGTTGTGTTGGTGACGCTTGAGTTGGACAGCAAAAGGGCAGACCCACTCCCAGCCAAGCCGCCCACGTTGTTGCTTGAGCCAACAATGGTGGCGTTGACTGTGGTTGCGTTGTTGATCGTGCTGCTGGATGCGTCGCCAATCAAACCGCCCACATAGCTGCTACCGCTGAGGCTTGGATTGGCGCTGACGTTGCTGATCGTGCTGCTTGCGAAACCCAACAAGCCACCCAAATCACTGCCGGTTGACCTGCTGCTGATGCCATTTGCATAGTTTGCATTGGCCGTTGTGATGTTCGTGCCTACCGAGTAGCCGCCCATGCCGCCGACGTAGCTGGAACCCGCAACTCCTGCATTCAAGTTGATGGTTGCATTGTTGATCACACCACCACTCATGCCGCCAAACAAGGCACCCACGTAGTCAACGCCGTACAACGAGTAATTGGTTTGGCCTGTGTAAGCCGTCGCATTGAGGGTGAAGTTGTTCAGCACCGAGCCCTGCACCATGCCAAAAAATCCCAAGCCCGACGCATTGGATCGATTGAGCGAAAAATTGTTGATGGCAAAGCCTGCGCTCTTGAATTCACTGCCCCCGAAATACGGAATAAACGCCGTCGAAGCTCTGGACATGTCCAAATCGTTTTGCAGCACAAACTTGTAAGCACCCGATTCGGCGAAGGCCAACATGTTGCTCAAGTCAGATTTGCTCAGGCCATCTGTCACCGAGCCAATTTGGTAATAACCGCTGCCATCTGCCGTGAGGTAACTTCCAATGCTCAGCGAACGATTGGCAATCGTGGCATTGCTGTTGGTCCATGCGGTGTATTGGCCGTCGTAGATGCCCCCTGCCGACAGCCATTTGTTTGCGTTGATCAAACTCGTGTCGATGTCATAAAAACTGTTGCTCAACGCTGCGCCAGGCATCATGTAACCCACCAAGCCACCAAAGTTGATGCCCGTCGCGGTGATGTTTCCTGCATAAAAAGTGTGGGTCAACGAGCCGGTTTGCAAGTTGCCAACCAATCCGCCAACGTAGCTTGCGCCCGACACATTGCCCATCGAATAGCCGTTGGTCAGCGTTGAACCGGTTTGCACAAAACCCAACAACCCGCCGACGTTGCTGCCGCTGGTCGCGGTGACATTGCCTGTGTTGTAAATGCCATTCAACGGGGCGGAATAGACCCAGCCAGCAAAACCGCCAACGTAACCGCCCGAGCCCGTCAACGAAACATTGCCAATGGAGGTGACGTTGGAGGCATTGGAATAACTGAAATACCCAAACACGCCTCCCACATAGTTCGTCGCAGCTGTGGTGTTGCCGGTTCGATAAATGTTGGTCGCTGGAAAGCCGTTGTACAAGACCAAGCCTGTTGAGCCATAGCCCATCACACCGCCCACATAAGATCCACCCGAGACGTTGGTGTTGACGACGTAAATATTTTTTAACGCGCCTTGGTAGTAAGGGGTACTAAAAAATCCAACCAAGCCACCCACATAAGAGCTGGCAGTGGTCGCGCTGACCGTGCTGTTGAGCACCGCCACGTTTTGAATCGTCAGCCCGCCATTGCTGTGACTGCCAATCAGCACGCCAGCATAGCCAGCGCTCAAAATCGATGCGTTTGAAAACAACAGATCACGAATGGTTGGGGAGTTTGAAATGCCATTGGCAGCAATGAATCCAACACTGCTGGTGGTGTTTGAGCCCAAGCTCAATTGAGAAATGGAATGCCCCAACCCTTCCAAGGTGGCGCCATAGGAGGCAATGACCGAAGAGCGACCGGTCAGCGTGGACGCATTGATGTCTGCATTCAAGGCATAGTTGGCGGTCGCGCTGGTGATGTTGGCCAAGCTGCTGACAAACGTGTAAGTCTTGACCGTGCCAGTGGAGCCATCTTGCGTGCTGAAGGTTTGCGTGGCCGGTGTGCTGAACGTCAAATTGCCAGAAAAACCTGTGGATGACAAACCAAAACTCAAATCACCGGAGCCCCCCGTTGGGCTGCTCTGACTGGTTTGGAGCACCAACCCAGCGGTTGTGCCTGTCACCGACAGGGGGGTTTGAATTGTGATGTTGCCCAACGACGTCAAGGTCAACAAACTGCTTTTGCTCCACGTGGTCAGGCTGCTTGCAGCACCAGCTGGAATGGTGATGTTGCCTGCCACATAGGTTTCATTTCCCGTCACAGACAAAGTGCTGGGCAAACCGTTCAGCGTCAAGTTGGAGGTGTTGTTGGCGTTTCCCAGCACCAAATTGCCCAAGCTCGAACCACCGGTTGTGATTTGCAAACTGGAGGTGCTCAGCGATGCCCCCCAAGCGCCTGCTGACGAGGGCAGCAAGGCCAAAGTGCCGACACCACTGAAGGTGTTGGTGATGCTGGTTGGGCTGGACGTCAACACGGCCAATGTGCCGTTGGACACCGTGGCTGATCCGCTGAAGCCGCCAATGGCACTCAAGGTCAATGTGCTGGTTGAAGAAGTGTCCTTCGCAATCGAACCGCTGCCGGTGATGGCGCCGCTCAAGGTTTGGTTGGCGCTGCTGCTCCATTGCAACTGAGCCCCGGAGGCAATCGCGATGTTGCCCGCATAAGTGCCGGAGCCCAGCGTGGCTGCGCTTGCAATTTGCAATGTGCCCGCGCTGATGGTGGTGGCTCCTGTGTATGTGTTGCTGGTGCTCAATGTCAACGTGCCATTGGTCACGTTGGTGGTGAGAGAGCCATTTCCACTGATCAACCCCGAATAACTAGAACTGCCGGTTTGGTTGAACACCACGCCACCGCCGCCCGTCATGGCGATGGCTCCACTGCCGCTGATGGTGCTGTTGGCCGACAACGTCAACGTGTTGCTGCTGCTCCAACTCAGTCCCGCTGTGATTGAAATGGTTCCCGTTTGACTGCCCGCTCCCGTGGTGGACACCGACACATTGGAGCTGCCAAGCGCTGTTTGAAGCTGGGTGTTTTGCAACACCGAACTGTTGGCCGTTGGCGTGAACGTGCCAGCGCTCAAAGCGCCGCCAGACGTGGTGGCCGTTGAAATGGTGATGTTGTAGGGGTCCAGCAACCAATCGCCCGTTTGTCCTGCTGGGGCGAGGGTTGCGACTTGCAGGCCTTGCACATTCAACCAAGCGCCCGAGGTTTCAATGCGCCCGCCGTTGCCGCCTTGTTGACCGCCTTGCGCAACAATTTTTCCGCTGACCGTTGTTTGGCTGCTGGGGTTGCTCACATCGGTGCGCAACACCACTTGACCGCCATCGCCTTGCTGGGTGGCGCTGACATCCATCGTTGAACCAGCCGCCACCGTGAGCGAGCTGGCTTGTCGCATTGCACCAGCACCTTGCCAATCACCGCCAACGAGCACCACGCCACCGCCTTGAGCGCCCGTGGCGTTGAGGGTGCTTGTGCTTGCCAGCTGAATGTCGTCACCTTCCAGCAAGATTTTTCCGCCTTTGCTGACCAAGCTCGAAGCTTCTAAGCTGCCGCTGTTTTTCACGACCCCAGCTTGCAAGCGATTGAGCGCCACGGCAGACAAAATAATTTGTCCATCCGGCGCTTGCGCCGCCAACCTGTTGTCAATCAAAGACGCGATGGTCGATGGCGTGGTGACAATTCCCGCCACCGAGTTGCTGCCTTTGAAATTCAGCGTGATGGCCTCACCGGCGGCCAACGCCACGGTGCCCGCTTGGGCAACCACAATGCCTTCGTTTTGCACATGCGGCGCAAGCAGCGCAATGTAGCCGCCCAAGCTGGATTTCAACGAACCTTGGTTGATCACCGACCCCGTCGCGCCGTTGCGATTGAAGGTGATGTTGCCGGCCATGAAATCATCGTTGCTGATCGCGTGCGTTGTCGCCACCAAACCGCCCACATCGACTTGCGCCGTGGGTGAAAAATAAACCCCATTGGGATTGCTCAAAAAGACTTGGCCATTGGCGTTGATCTGACCAAAAACTTGGCTTGGGTTTTGGTCCGAGATCCGATTCAGCGTGACCGAACTGCTGCTGGGCTGATTGAAATTGACCTTGGCGTTTTGCCCCACATTGAACGAACTCCAATCAATGACCGCGCGTTGCGTCGATTGATTGATGTTCATCACCGCACTGCTCGGCGTGGCGTTTTGCACAATGCTCGCCGCCCCTCGGGTGACCACGCCACCGATGGGCAACTGATTCAATGGCGGCGCTTGTTGCGCATGACTGAGCGAAGCAATGGCCGCCAAAGCAACACTTGCCAGCACAGCCGGCACCGCCAACACGGCACGCTGCACGCGTCCACTGCTCTTGCGCGAGCGACGAGCACTTTCTGGCGCGACCAGCCAACTTTGCGTGGCGTGCGACCAGATGTGCCTGTAGCAGCGGTTGAGGCTGGCGTGCTCTTTCATCTTTTCAAGGCGATCAGAACGACATGCTTGCGCTGACCCAAATGCGATTCATGAACTTGGTGCCATCGCCATCCATACCAGTTGTGGTGTTGGCCAGCGGGTTATCCGATGCGCGTCGCGCCAAGCTGGCTTTGATTTCTGAGCCGCTCGCCACGGCCCAAGTCAAGGCCACGCCAAAACCTCGGAGCGCATAGCTGTTGGCAAACGCACCCGAGTTCAACTTGGCGCTGCCATCGGCATAGTTGTTGTCTTTGTATGCCGTGGCGCGGCCGTAGTCATAAAAGCCCGTCAGGGTGTAACTTGCATTCAAGCGTTGTCGCAACTCAGCCGTCAAAGTTTGGCCTTGCGCACCGCCGCCTTCACCACTGGGAAAGGCGCGCACCCCATTGGCGCCCCCTAAATAAAGTTTCTCGCTGCTGTCCAAGTTGCGATTGGCGCGCTGCATGTTGAAGGCCACATAGGCACTCAAGTTCTCCGTCAAAGTTTGCAATCGGTTCAAGCTCACAGAGAGTTTGTTGTAAGCGCCTGCGGTGTTGGCGCTGGCTGCATCGGTCGATTGGTTGGGAGAGCCGTTGAGGTTCACCTTGCCATGCGTCAAACCCAGCGAGGCGTTGTTGGTGCCTCCACCTGCCCAACTGTCCATTTGGTTGGCGTTCAAGCTGGCGTTGGCCACGCTCAAGCTGTAATCAGAAGCCGTGCCCGTGCTGGCTACGTTGAAAAAATGCTTACCATCCCAACCCATTTGCAAGTTCACATTGGTCATCTGGCTGCGCACAAGCGGATAGCTCAAATCCAAGCCGGCGGTATCCGAGGTGCCATAAAAACCAGCAAAGCTGCCCAACAAGCTGTAGTGCAAATGGGTCATGTGCGCGCCGCTGCGCCAACCCTCAAAACCCAAGGGAAAGCTGTAAGCCAAACGCTCGTATTCGCTACCCAGCGTCTTGAGCAAGTTGACGGCCACTGCGTCGCCTTGCTTCAAAGGACTGGACACATTGAAGTTGCCACTCAAGCGCTCAATGCCCGTCGAACGCGAGCCAGTGTTGTCAGTGGACACATTGCCGCTGAGCCAAGGCTCATTGGTCACAGACAACACCAAATCGGTTTCACCGCTTTGCTCACCTTCATTCAAATTGCCTGTGACGGCTACGCCTGGCAAGTCATCCAACAACAACAATGCTCTGTCAATGTTGGCGCGACGTACCACCGTGCCCGCGGGTTGCGCTCGCTGCACGATGGCCACCAAGCGTTGCGCTTGCACATGCGGGGTCTGCTCGCCCGTGATGGACACTTTGCCAAACACGGCTTCGACGATTTGGATGGTGACTTCGCCCTTTTCGATTTCTTGCTTGGGCAAATACACGCGCACCACCCAACCTTGTGCGCGGTAAGCCTCGCTGATGACTTGGGTCGCTTGCTGCAACTGCGCAAATCCCACGGGCTTGTTCAAATAGCTTTGCAACAGTTCGGCCAGTTTTTCTGAACTCACCAAGGTGTTGCCAACAAATTTGAAACGCGACACCGTGACCGTGGCGCCCACAATTTCTTTCAAAGGCTCCACAGCAGTCTCGGGTTGTCGACGCAACTGCGGCATGGGTAGCGGCATGTTTTGCTCCAACTGGCGTTGCAATGCGCCCGCGTCCGAGTTGGGTGGTGCGACAGGATTGAGCGCATAGGCGCTTGAAAAAGACAACAACCCGGCTCCAAGTGCCAAGGCTTTGAAAACATGAAGTTTGCGATGTAAGTGCATGATGCTGGACGATTTTTGGCCAGCCTCAATTGTTGAAATTTGTCTGCGCGTTTTATTTCAAAAGATTTCTAAAACCAACTTAAGTATTTAAACGATTTCAATATGAGTCATTAATTGGTATCCAACATTGCGCAAAGCTTCGATGACGTTGCCTTGTGCGCCAACTTCTTGCATTTTTTTCCTAATCCGAACAATGCGAATGGCCAAACTGGATTTGAAACTTTCATCAACCTCCGCCCCTAGCAAGTCGGCAAATTGCCATGTATCCAACTTGCCAGCAGGCGCACGTGCCAACGCTGTCAACACAATGGCTTCTTGAGAAGTCAATTTAATTTCTCCCATTTCGCCCTTGAGATCGAGCTTGTTCAAGACCAAGGTTTTGGGAGAAAGTTCTTTGATCGTGGCAATGCGACGGCGCGCAAAACTGCGCAACGCAGCGGAGAGCTCGCTCATCACCACGGGCTTGGTCAAATACAAATCGGCCCCTCGGTCATAGCCCGCAAGTCGGTCATCCAACTCTGAGCGTGCGCTCAAAATAATGATGCCCACCAAAGGATGTGCTTTGCGAACGCGTTGCGCCAAGCTCAAGCCGTCTTCGCCAGGCAAATTGATGTCGATCAAAAAAGCATCGGCGTGTTCGGTGCCTGCGCGATCGTTCAAATCTTCGGCGCACGACAACGGTGTGACGCGGTGCCCATCTTTGCGCAACACATTGCACAACAGCGTTCGCAAATCGGTGTTGTCTTCGACCAAAACAAGGTTCAGGTTGGAATCCATAACTCAAACCTCACTTGTTCATCATCGGGCGCATAAGTGCAAACCACCCCCATGCTTTGCGCCAAAGTTTTCACCAGATACAAGCCCAAACCTGTGCCCGATTCGGTTTTGGCGCCAGCGCTTCGGTAGTATTTTTTGAACACCCGTTGTGCATCTGGAAAGCCCACAAATCCAGGACGGTTAGAGACTTGCACACACACGCCTTGGCGTGCATCAGCATCCAAGCGCTCGCAAATATCGATTTGAATGGTGCTGTCTGCGGCTGCGTAGCGAAGCGCGTTGTCCATCAAGTTGTTGAACATGATCGTCAAGCACTGCAAATCGGCTTGCACCATCAACACGGCTTGAGCACAACGCACGTCAAACCGATCGGTTGCGGTCAAGTGTTTGCTGACCCAATCTTTGACCAGCTTCACCACATTGAGCGACTGCGGATGCAACACAAATTTGCCATCGGCCAATCGATCTGCGTTGATGCAGCGATCCAAAATATTCTTGATGATGTTGACGTTGCGCGTCACGTATTCCCGCGTTTGCGCGTCTTGCGTGTCGTGTTGCGACAAATCAATCACAGCCAACGGATTCTTCAACTCATGCATCAGCATCGTGAGCAATTGGCTTTGCTCTTGACGACGTTCTTTCTCAATCTCGGTGCGTTGAATTTGCAACACCAGCTCTTGCTGCGCTTGCAAACTGCTGCGTCGCAATTGATTGGCGCGCATTTGCATCAACACCGTCATCACCGCGCCCGAGCACAAGGCATAAAAAACCAGCGCATTGGTTGACATCTCACTGCCAGCCATCGATCCCAAGCTGGGCAACACACTGACGCTGAGCAACACGGTGATGAACGCGTAATAAGAAACCACCCATTTTTTCTTGAGCAAGGAAGAAACTTTTTTCTCTGCCGCATGGCGATCGTCAATGATCAGCATGGACAGCACCAAAAAGCACAACACCCCCAACCCGTTGAGCAACATGTTCAGGCGCAACGCCATCAACACCTGATCACACGCCAACAACACAGTCGCAGCCAAACAACACAGCAGTAAAAATCGAATCACCAAATTCGCCCAAAACGGCGGCGAATACTCGCTCAAAAAACGGCTTTCAAACCAAAACGAAAAACCGGTGGCTGCAATCACCAACCAGCTGTATCCCAAATCCAGCGTTTCAGGCGCCACCACGCCGTCCAGCAACAAACGATGGAACCCAAAGTTGGACAAAGCAAACACCAAATACAAGGCGTGCCGCACAACAAACACCGCATACAAGTAGTCGCGGTACTGCATCCAATTGATGAAGACCATCACCAAAAACACGGTGATCATCGCCAGCACAAAGTAATAAATCAGCAGCAATTGGTGCTCTTTGGCCAACATGTCGCGTTGGGTGTACACCTCGGCATGCAGCATGCTGGTGCTGTGGGTCTTCACACGCAGCCAAATGTCACGCGCTTGCTGTCCGGCTGGAATCACAAACGTATGCGCCAGGGATCGGTATTCTTCTTGGCCATAGGCGATCAAGTCGCCGGTTTTCCTGGTCTTGCCAGAGGCATCCAATGGATCAAACAGATCGATCTCGTCCAAGTAAACGGGACGAATGCGAACCACCAAGGCTTCGTTGGCGTCTTCAATTCCTGTGGGATCAATGCGCAACTTCACCCAAGTCGCTGAATCGGTATAGCCGCGACTGAGCACCTGGCTGTAGGGGGTGTAGATTTGCTCGCGCGCCG
>CAIYFE010000036.1 GCA_903925445.1 uncultured Burkholderiales bacterium
GAGCTCATTCTGCTGGATGAACCCACCCAAGGCATGGGCCACGAAGACGTAGACCGCGTCACCCAGTTGATCAAAAAAGTCAGCGCCAACCGCACCGTGTTGATGGTGGAGCACAACATGAATGTGGTGTCCCAAATTGCCGACACCATCAGCGTGTTGCAGCGTGGACAAATCATTGCAGAAGGCGCTTATGCCACCGTGTCGCAAAACCCGCAGGTGTTAGAGGCTTACATGGGCACCGTCGAAACTGAATTGGAGGGTGCTCATGGTTGAGTCGCGTGAGGTGTTGCGCATTCAAGATTTGCATGCTTACTACGGTGAATCACACATCTTGCACGGTGTGAACCTGAGTGTTCACGAGGGCGAAGTGGTCACTTTGTTGGGGCGCAACGGCGCGGGGCGCACCACCACCATCAAGGCTTTGCTGGGGTTGGTGGGGCGACGCGTGGGCTCCATTCAAATCCAAGGCCAAGAAACCGTGGATTGGCAGCCGCACCAAATTGCTCGCTTGGGTTTGGGTTACTGCCCTGAGGAGCGGGGTATTTTTTCGGCCTTGACGTGCGAAGAAAACTTGCTGTTGCCTCCCGTGATTGCCCCCAACGGCATGTCCGTAGAAGAAATCTACGACATGTTCCCCAACCTGAGCGAACGGCGCAACAGCCCCGGCACGCGCTTGTCGGGCGGTGAACAACAAATGTTGGCGGTGGGGCGCATTTTGCGCACCGGGGCTCGCATTTTGTTGTTGGATGAAATTTCCGAAGGCTTGGCGCCGGTCATCGTTCAAGCTTTGGCGCGCATGATTCGCGCGCTCAAACAAAAGGGTTTCACCATCATCATGGTGGAACAAAACTTCCGATTCGCAGCGCCTCTGGCCGATCGTTTTTATGTCATGGAGCACGGACAAATTGTGGAAGGCTTTGCCGCGGCAGAGCTGTCCAGCAAGATGAACATGCTGCACGAATATCTTGGCGTTTAACTTCACACACAGGAGACTTTCATGAAACGCAAACTTCTCGCTCTCGCAGCCTTGGCCGCTTGTGCCTTGGTCGGCACCGCGCAAGCCCAGGTGTCCGATGGCATTGTCAAAATTGGCGTGCTCAGCGACATGTCGGGTCCTTACTCGGACATTGGCGGACAAGGTTCGGTGATTGCCGCAAAAATGGCCGTTGAAGACTACCTCAAAGCCTCCAAAAGCAGTCTCAAAGTCGAAGTGGTGAGTGCCGACCACCAAAACAAACCCGATGTGGGCTCCAGCATCACGCGTCAGTGGTATGACTCCGACAAGGTGGACATGATCACCGACGTGCCCACTTCTTCTGTGGGTTTGGCTGTGAGCCAAATTACCCGCGAAAAGGGCAAGATTCACGTCAACACGGGTTCGGCAACTGCCGATCTGACCGGCAAAGCATGTAGCCCTAACACCGTGCATTGGCTCTACGACACGTGGATGCTGGCCAACGGCACAGGCAAAGCCATTGTCAAAAGTGGCGGCGACACGTGGTTCTTCTTGACCGCGGATTACGCGTTTGGTCAAGCCCTGGAACGTGACACAGAAGCCGTGGTGGTGAAAAACGGCGGCAAGGTGTTGGGCAAAGTGCGCACACCTTTCCCAAGTCAAGATTTCTCATCGTTCTTGTTGCAAGCACAAGCCTCCAAAGCCAAGATCATCGGCTTGGCCAATGCGGGACAAGACACCACCAACTCCATCAAGCAAGCGTTTGAATTTGGCATCACCAAAGGCGGTCAAAACTTGGCCGGTCTGTTGGTCTTCTTGCCCGACGTGCATGCGCTGGGTTTAGAAAAAGCCCAAGGCTTGTTGTTGACC
>CAIYFE010000037.1 GCA_903925445.1 uncultured Burkholderiales bacterium
AGGTCGGCGGTTCGAGACCGTCAGCACCCACCATCTTCGGAATAAGGCGAACACACCCGTTCGCCTTTTCTGTTTTTTGCACCAGTCTTTTGCGCGAGTCAAGCATGTTTGATTTTGTCCGTCGTCATACCAGGATCATGCAGTTTTTGCTGTTCTTGTTGATCTTTCCATCGTTTGTGCTGTTTGGCATTCAGGGTTACAACCGTTTTCGTGAAAAAGGTGAACCGGTGGCCAGCGTGAATGGCGTTGAAATCACGCAGTCCGAATGGGACAACGCGCACCGCGTGCAGATTGAACGCATGCGCAATTCGATGCCCAACATCGATGTGAAATTGTTGGATTCGCCCGAGGCCAAATACAGCACGTTGGAGCGAATGGTGCGCGATCGTTTGTTGCAAGTTGCTGCAGAAAAATCGCATTTGGCAGTCAGTGATCAACGCTTGGCCAACGAGTTGCAACAAAACCCCAACATCGCATCGTTGCGTCGTCCCGATGGCAGCTTGGACTTGGAACGCTACCGCGAGTTGCTGGCGGCGCAAGGCATGACGCCAGAATCGTTTGAACGCCAAGTTCGTTTTGATTTGGCAACACGCCAAGTCATGGCGGGTTTGGGTGCCAGCAGTTTTGCACCTGCTGCGCTGGCCGATGTTGCGCTCAATGCGTATTACCAACAGCGTCAAGTTCAACTGGTGCGTTTCAATGCCGCAGACTTTGTGGGCAAGGTCAACCCAACGCAAGCTGAGTTAGAGGCTTACTACAAGGCGCATGCCGATCAATTCATGTCTGCTGAAAAAGCGGATGTGGAATATGTGGTGCTCGATTTGGCTTCGGTAGAGAAAACGGTGTCAGTGCCTGAAGCAGATCTCAAAACTTACTACGAGCAAAACCAAGCACGTTTGGCTTCGTTGGAAGAGCGCAGAGCGAGTCATATTTTGATCAATGCACCTGCTTCTGCCAGCGCACAAGACCGCGCCAAGGCCAAAGCGAAAGCCGAAGAGTTGTTGGCGCAATTGCAAAAATCGCCCGACAAATTTGCAGAATTGGCACGTAAAAATTCACAAGATCCGGGCTCAGCAGAAAAGGGCGGAGATTTGGACTTCTTTGCACGTGGCGCCATGGTCAAGCCCTTTGAAGACACGGTGTACGCTTTGAAAAAAGGCGAAACCAGCGGCGTGGTGGAAACCGAGTTTGGCTATCACATCATTCGTTTGACGGACATTCGCACGCCCAAGCAAAAATCTTTTGAAGAAGCGCGCGAAGGCTTGCAAGTCGAGGTTCGACACCAACTGGCGCAGCGCAAATTTGCAGAAGCCGCAGAACAGTTCACCAACCTGGTGTACGAGCAATCAGACAGCTTAAAACCGGTGGCAGAACGTTTGAAGTTGGACATCAAACAAGCTGCGCAAATGGGGCGTGAACCCGTGTCAGGCAATGCGGTCTTATCGAATCCCAAATTGCTGGCTGCGATTTTTTCTGCCGATTCGATCGAGAAAAAACACAACACGGAAGCCGTGGATGTTGGCACCAATCAAATGGCTGCTGCACGAATCACGCATTACAGCCCTGCGCGAACTTTGCCATTGGAAGAGGTCAAGGCGCGTGTGCATGAACAAGTGGTCAAGCAGCAGGCGGCCGATTTGGCGCGTAAAACGGGCGAATCCAAATTGGCGGAGTTCAAGGCCACCTCGCAGGCGCAAGCCGGCGAGACATTGACACTTTCACGTGACCAAAAACTGCAAGTGCCAACCCAAGTGGTAGAAGCTGCGTTGCGAGCCAGCACCAAAGCTTTGCCAACTTGGGTGGGGGTTGATTTGGGACAAGCGGGTTACGCCGTGGTGAAGGTTGAAAAAGTGCTCTCACGCGAAGATGCTGCGGCACAAAACCGCGACCGCGAGCACAACCAATTTGCCCAGTGGTGGGCTAGCGCAGAAGGTCTGGCGTACTACAACTTGCTGAAAGAAAAATTTAAGGTGGAGATCAAAGCACCTAGGTTATAATTTCGCCCTTACGGTGGCTGTAGCTCAGTTGGTAGAGTCCAGGATTGTGATTCCTGTTGTCGTGGGTTCGAGCCCCATCAGCCACCCCAATGTTTATGCGGCCTAGAGACTTTTTCGGTTTCTAGGCCGTTTTGCTTTTATGCC
>CAIYFE010000038.1 GCA_903925445.1 uncultured Burkholderiales bacterium
CGTGTGCCAGCGCGCTGACTTGATCTGGACGCAAACCCGACTTGTTCGCTCCGCCGTCCACATTGACCTGCAAACACACATTGAGCGCTGGCAAATGCGCAGGACGTTGGTCGTTCAAACGCTGCGCGATTTTTAGGCGATCCACGCTGAGCACCCAATCAAAACTTTCCGCAACCCATTTGGTTTTGTTGCTTTGCACAGGCCCAATGCAATACCAAATCAAGGGCTGAATGTGAGACTCACCTGCCAGCGCATTGATTTTGTCTAGTCCTTCTTGGATGTAGTTTTCTCCAAAATCACGCACCCCTAGCTGCGCCATCTCACGCACATTGTGTGATGAAACGGTTTTAGAAACTGCCAACAACTTCACCGATGACACATCTCGGCCACACGCCAAGCACGCTTGTTCGATGCGCCGACGCACGGCTTGAAGGTTGTTTTCAAGATGACTCATGCTCATGACTTTCTATGACTTGCTTGCGCTTGCGCAAACCCACAACGCCTCTGATTTGCATCTGCAATCGGGACAACGTCCTTGGCTGCGCGTGCATGGCTTGCTGCAACACGTGCATGACGCCAGCATCCTAGAGCACGCTGGGCTACAGCGTTGTTTGGCCAACGCCATGCCGCCCCTCTTGCGCAAACGCTTTGAAGCGGGACAAGAAGTCGATTTTGCCTGCTCCATGGAAGGACTGACTCGATGTCGCGTACACGCCTTTGATCACCAAGGCGGATGCGGCGCTGCGATTCGACTCATCCGGGCCGAGCTCCCCACACTGGCCCAGCTTCACGCCCCCGAGGTGCTGACGCAATGGCTGGAAAAACCCGGCTTGGTCTTGGTCACAGGCGCCACCGGAAGCGGCAAATCCACCACCTTGGCTGCTTTGATTCAACACATGAATGCACACCAGGCGCGGCACATTGTGACGCTTGAAGATCCGATTGAATTTACCCACACCAGCCAGCAATGCTTGATCACCCAGCGCGAAATGGGAACGCACAGCCAAACCTTTGCGCAAGCCCTGCGCGCAGCGTTGCGAGAAGACCCCGACGTCATCTTGCTGGGCGAAATGCGCGACCACGAAACCATCCGCTTGGCAATGACCGCCGCAGAAACTGGACATTTGGTTTTGGCAAGCCTTCACACGCGCAGCGCAGTGGCCAGCATCGATCGCATTGTGGATGTGTTTGAGGGCGCTGAAAAAACCCTCATCCGACACCAACTCAGCCAAGCCTTGGTGGGCGTGGTCTCACAAGAGCTGCATCACAACCGGCAGGGCAACGGTCGTTGCGCAGTGTTTGAAACACTGCTCGCCAACCATGCCGTGCGCAACCTCATCAAAGAAGCCAAAACGAGCCAGCTTCAGACCGTGCTTCAAACGGGCGCTGGGTTGGGCATGCAAACCATGGCGCAAGCCGTGATGCAAGCACGCGAACTCGGTCGGATCGCCTAGCGGCCTCAGTTACCTAAGCGACTGGTGCCTGGCTTGCAAGCTCTATGATTTGGGCATTCCACTCAACCCTTACCAACATGTCAAACATCAATCCCAAAACCTACGAAGCCTCCACCCCAACTCGCGTCGCCTTTTTAGGATTGGGCGTGATGGGTTACCCCATGGCAGGCCATTTGGCACGTGCTGGACACACCGTCACCGTTTTCAACCGCTCTGAGGCCAAAGCCAAAGCGTGGTGCGACGAATTCGGCGCCTCACACGCCAGCGCACCCACGCCGCGTCAAGCCGCACTCAACGCCCACATCGTGTTTTGCTGTGTCGGCAATGACGACGACTTGCGATCGGTCGTCTTAGGTGCCAACGGCGCCTTGGCGGGCATGCAGCCTGGCTCCATCTTGGTCGACCACACCACCGCCTCGGCCGACGTTGCGCGCGAAATTTATGTGGCCGCCAAAAATTTGGGCATCCACTTCATCGACGCCCCAGTTTCCGGCGGCCAAGCAGGTGCTCAAAACGGTTTGCTGACCGTCATGTGCGGTGGCGACCAGCCAGCTTTTGACCAAGTCAAGCCCGTGGCGATGGCCTTTTCACGCGCCTTCACCCTGATGGGCGAATCGGGGGCGGGTCAGTTGACCAAGATGGTCAACCAAATTTGCATTGCAGGTTTGGTGCAAGGCTTGAGCGAGGCCATTGCATTTGGTCAAAAAGCCAACCTGGACATGAATTTGGTGCTCGATGTCATCGGCAAAGGCGCCGCACAAAGCTGGCAAATGGACAACCGAGGCAAGACCATGGTGGCCGATCAATTCGAATTCGGCTTTGCCGTCGACTGGATGCGCAAAGATTTGGGGCTGGTGCTGGACGAGGCCAAACGCAACGGAGCGCGCTTGCCCGCCACGGCGCTCATTGACCAGTTCTACGCCGACGTGCAGCAAATGGGCGGCAACCGCTGGGACACATCCAGCTTGATCAAGCGACTGAAGTAAGCCGCGGCTTACTTCACGGGTGTGGCAACGGGCTGCACCGAGGTGATGGGCTGGCCATCACCAGAAGTCACAGGGGTGCGCTTGGCGGGCGCATCTTGAACTTTCTTGGGCAGCAACTCTTTGAGCTCTTCTTCGCTGATGTATTCAAACACGCGAACCACGCGCTTGACGCCCGACACACCCCGGGCGACTTCGGTCGCACGCGCACCTTCGCGCTGCGTCACACGCCCCATCAAATAAACCGTGTTGCGCTCAGTCACCACTTTGTAAACGGTGGCGAACACGTCTTCTGAATCCACCATGGCCGCTTTGATGCGCGCGGTGATGAGCACGTCATTGGAGCGATCACTCAGGCTGGAGGCGGGTCCAATGCCCAATTCGTTGACCACAGCGCGCACGTTTGGAATTTTGCTCACGAGTTGCTCGACCTGTGCCCGTTCTTTATCGCTGGGCACTTCGCCGGTGATCAGGACTTGGCGGTTGTAGCTGGTGATGTTGACATGGACTTTTTCGCCAAAGTTTTCGCGCATGGCAGATGAACCACGCAACTCAATGCCTTCGTCTTCCACCTGCGCGCCTGACGTACGTCGATCACTTGCGCTCATGGCGCCACCCACAAACCCGCCCACGATGACCGGTGCGCATGCGCTCAGACCCAACGCCGCGACGAGGGCAAAAATTGAAAGATAGGTTTGCTTTTTCATACGATCACTCTTGATTTCCTTGGTCACCCAACAATTGAACGTCAACGCCATCGCAAATGCAGTGGATGGTCAACAAATGCACTTCTTGTACCCGTGCAGTTCGATCATGCGCAACACAGATGTGCACATCGGTTTCGCGCAGCGCTTGGTTCATTTTTCCACCGCCACGCCCCGTCAAAGCGACCACCGTCATTTCGCGTTCATGGGCTGCCTCGATGGCTGCCAACACATTGGCAGAATTGCCGCTGGTGGTGATGGCCAACAACACATCGCCCGCTTGCCCGAGGGCGCGCACTTGTTTGGCAAAGATTTGCTCAAAGCTGTAATCGTTGGCAACCGCCGTCAAAATGGAGCTGTCGGTGGTCAATGCGATGGCGCCCAACTCTGGGCGCTCGCGCTCAAAGCGTCCCACAAATTCGGCCGCGAAGTGCTGCGCATCTGCAGCCGATCCACCGTTGCCACACGCCAAGACTTTGCCGCCACTGGTCACGCTGGCCAAGATGGCAGCAATTGCCGAAGCAATGGGTTTGGAGAGGACTTGCGCGGCTTGGTATTTCAAGTCGGCGCTGTCGATGAAGTGTTGTTCAATGCGTTGTTCAAGCATGTCGCGAATGATACTCGCCCCATGTTTAACCCTGCCCAAACGCGCCCTTGTACCAATTCAAGGTTTGCCCATCCAGCGCCAGCACATCAAAGCGGCAAGCCGGCAGCTGGGGCCAACGCAGCAAATAGTGCTGGGCCGCAAAAAGAATTCGTCTTTGCTTGGTGAGCGAAACACTGGCCAGCGCGCCGCCAAACTGGGTGCTTTTGCGAGCCCGAACTTCGACAAAAACGACCGTTGCGTCGGGATCGCGCATGATCAAATCAATTTCCCCGCCGCCCCTGCCCGGCGTTCGATAATTGCGAACCAGCAACCGCAACCCTTGGTCTTGAAGAAATTTCAAGGCAAGCTCTTCCGCCGCATCGCCCAATTGTTTGGTCGTGGGTGATGTGCGGCTCGGTTGTGCCCGACCTTCACTTTTTTTTCCGATGAACGCCAATTTTGAACCCGCCCTCTCAGCCGCTCACGCAGCGGCAGCATCGCAAAATTATCCAAGCGGTGCGCTGTACATGGTGGCATCGCCCATCGGAAATTTGGCAGACATCAGCTTACGTGCTTTGCATGTCATGCAGTTGTGCACCGTTTTTGCCTGCGAAGACACGCGCCACACGCAAAGCATGGTGCGTGCTTTTGGCATAGACCCGGCCAGCAAGCATTGGATTGCAGCGCATCAACACAATGAATCGCAAGCTGCGCAAGACCTGATTGAGCGTTTGAGGGCTGGCCAACGCGTGGCGTATTTGAGTGACGCTGGCACCCCTGCTGTCAGCGATCCAGGCGCTCGGTTGGCTTGGCAAGTTGCTCAGGCTGGCTGTCGGGTCATTCCACTGCCCGGCGCCAGCAGCGTGACCACGTTGTTGAGCGCTTGTGGCACGCCCACGCCCGATGTTTCAGGGTTTGTTTTTGTCGGGTTTTTATCCAGCAAAGCGCAAGAGCGCGCAGCCTCGGTTGAGGCCCTCCAGCTTGAATCGCGAACCCAAATTTTGCTTGAGGCGCCCCATCGCATTGAAGCACTGGCCCTCGCATTGCAAGCGCTTGGAGACAGGCCCATCACAATTGGTCGCGAGTTGACCAAGCAATTCGAAGAAATTGCAACTTGTGCCGCAAAAGATTTCAGCGCCTGGTTGGCTCAAAACCCGCAACGACTCAAAGGCGAGTTTGCACTCATCGTCCATGCGCAAGTTCAAGTTGCTACACCTGCGGCACAAGGCGAACGGGTGTTGCGTCTGTTGCTGGGCGAGTTACCGCTCAAGTCAGCGGTCAAGCTGGCAGCTGAGATTTCGGGTGCATCACGCAACACTTTGTATGATTTAGCTTTAGAAATAAAAAAGCAGTCTTGATTGATTACTGATCAAACTGTTAAATTAGCGGTTTATCTTTGCGTTCAAGCTTATTGGGATTTATATGAAAAAAACTGGCATTCAATGGGGCATCGCATTTTCTTTGACAGCACTGTTGGTGTTAACCGGTTGTGAAACCACCGGCCCCGTGGCGACCGACGGCGTGGCGCGACCCGTGGTGTCGTTTGTCGATTTGGACCAATTTGACAAAGACCTTTCGCTGTCTTTGAACGCCCAATTGGCGCAAGTTGAGGTGCCGTTTTACGACCACACATCCCCCAACAAAATGCCTGAACGCATGAAAACCTGGCTCAACCACGTTGAGCGCACCGGCGGGCACATCTTGGTGGAAGAGCCGCCCAGCTCCTCTGGGGTGACCGCTAAAAACCCATTCTTGATCTTCAGCATCATCAACGCCATCAAGACTTTGAGTGAGGCTTCTCAAAAAGCGGCCGCAGAAAAAAACTATTTTTCCGCGACCAAAGGGCACGACGTCAAAGTGGTGCTCAAGCGCAACAGCGACAACGAAACCGTGGTGGACAAGATCATTTTCTTGAAGTCGGCCTCTTAAGGCGCGCCGACCTCACGAATTTTCACCAGCTCGGCGCCGTAGGCATCTGAGCACAAGGGATTGTTCTTGGCCTGAGCTGCGTTCACACAAGTTTGCGTGGTGACCATCTTGGATGCGCTCATGAGCGCGCCCAGCTGGGCGCGGCCACCGGCATCGTTGAGCGATGTCAAAAACGGCCCCGATTTGCGGCCCGACAAGGGCGTTAAATCACGCGGCGCATCGCTGACCATCACCAACAAATGATCCGTGCCCGCGGGGCCTGAGGCCTTGATCCGCCAATTGGGTTTGGGAAGCGTCAACGTCTGTCCCGCTTCAATTTTGTTGTTTTGATCCAAGTCGTTGGGAAACAGCATGTACAGCGCTTTACCGTCCGAGCCAGCCAATGCGGCATACACATAGCCTGCACGCTCTGACTTGACGGTAAATTCCAAAGCATCTTTGCCGATGAGCAAATCGGCTTTGCTCAAGGTGACGGTGATTTTTCGTTTGGCGTTGCGTTGATCAAACATTTGTCGCAGTGCTTGCTCGCCACTCAGCACTGCCGCAACGGGTTCAGGCTGGGTGTTTTGTGCCATGGCGACCTGAACTGGCGCAGGCGCGGGGGCAGCTGCCGGTGGAGGATTGGTCGTTGCAGCAGCGGTGGTTTGCAGCGCCTGTGGCGCAGGAGCAGGCGTGGCGGCCACTGGCACGATGGCCGTCGCGGGCATGTCTGTTTTGACCGGCTGGGCAACCGGCGCTTGCGCTAAAACGACGGGCGTGGTGACTGGAACACCTTGACTGAACCACGCCGGCACAAAACTGGCGTTGCCAGACAAGACCAAGTTGTGCGGCTTGAAGTTGCTGTCGTTTTGCATCCGGTTGTTGATTTTTTCTTGGGCACATTGACGCATCTCGTCGATGGAAATGGCGCCTGAACCGTCCAAATCTTTGGCGTCGCGCAACATGCAATCGCGCATGTACTGGGTGGCCAAGCCGCCTTTTTGCTCGTCGTCAAAACTGATTTCGTTGTCCCGGGCTGCTGACAAATGGATGATGTCTTGCGGCATGTCGCCGTTTTTGACTTGTTCGCTGACCAAGCCGCGTGTTTTGACATTGGCTGGAATGCTGCATTCTTCGGAAACGCCCGCAAATTTGGGGCGCAGCGCACCTTCATCATTGCGGTTGGCGATGCCCCGCGTTCTGGCTTCCATGGGCGGGGGCAGCATGCCGCCAGAGTGGCAAGCGTCGTACATCACAAACAGCTTGTCTGTTTTGGTTGAAATGGGGCTCAAAAGCGATGCCATTTCACGATTGGTCAGCATGCCTTTGCTCATTCCATCAAAGGGCAACAAGGCTTCTACGCAACCGCCTGCTTCTGGATCTTTGTAACGGGTGCCGTGGCCTGAGTAATGGATGAAAACGCGATCTCCGTCCTGCACACGCGTCGCCAAATCGCGCAAGGCTTGGCGAATGTTCTCGCCCGTGGCTTGATCGTCTTGCAAGTAAGCGATGTTGCTGGTGGGCACTTGCATGGCTTGGGCCATTTGTGTGGCTGAATTTTTATCAAGTTTGGTGCCCGGCAACGAGGGGACGCTGGGATCCAAATAACGTCCCACATCAATGATCAGCGCATGACGATTGATGCGTGGCACCAGCGGCGGCACGCTGCGAACACCCAGCGTCAACGCCGTGTTGCCACTGGCCTCACGCCCACTGGACAGCGATGCCAGTTGGGTTGTGCCGGCTTGAAGGTTGAGGGCACTGGCGCGAATCCAGCCAGAAACTTTTCCCTTGGGTGAGTTGACTTCGACCAGCGCCCAGCCACCTTCTAAATTTTGCAGCCGAACATTGGCGCCTTGATCCACGGGCAGCAGCACTGCCGAGGAGGCCAGCTTGTCCACATGAATTTCCGAGCTGCGTGTCACCACTGCTGCGCTTTGCGCCAAAGCCGTGAGCGTCAAAAAACTCAATGCAAATGCGTGTGCGGTTTTTTTCATAAGGATTCCATGGGTGAGATGAACGGTTGATTTCGCAAAGTCGCCCACGCCTGCAAGGCGGTGTGTGCGATGAGCTGGCGCAAATGCAACGCGTCTTGCGCAGGTGCAACCAGTTGTAACGCCAGTGAACGCGCATGCAAGGCTTGCAAGCACTCATCCAATTTGGCCTTGGCATGCACCAGCACGCTTTGATCGGCCACGATGGCCAGCGCATTGGCAAACGGCTTCCAAACCAACAAATTGCTGTCGGTTGGGCTGGTGTCCAACAGCACAACACGTGCCGACGGTGCGTGGCTTTGCAGACAAGCCATCACGGCGTTGACTTCGTCATCGGTCCACGGCTGATCCAACTCGCAAGCCCAGACCGCCAAAGCTTGGTCGGGCGATTGCACCACTTCGCCGCACCAATACCGCTTGCGCGCCGCAAACCA
>CAIYFE010000039.1 GCA_903925445.1 uncultured Burkholderiales bacterium
GCAAATCCAAGCGACTTTTTGCGGGAATTGCACTACTCATCGCAGCTGTGGTTGCTGCCAAATATTTCTGGCCAACGGCTGCGCCAGAAGTCAAAACCCCTGTTCAAACCGTGACCACGGCCTTGGTGGCACAACGCGATTTCCCGCTCATCGTTGAGTCAACGGGAACGACGGTTGCGGCCAACATCGTGGACATTCGTCCCCAAGTGACCAACGTGGTGACCAAGGTGCACATCAAAGAAGGTCAGATGGTGCATGCAGGCGATGTGTTGTTTTCGCTCGATGACCGTGCAGACCGCGCCAATTTTGAAAAGGCCAAGGCAGCGGCTGAGGACGCCATGCGCCAATACCAACGCTCGCAGGAGTTGTTGCGCCAAAACTTCATCTCTCAAGGTGCGGTCGATACGGCCAAAGCCAATGCCGACGCAACCCAAGCCGCTGCCAGTGCAGCGCAAGCAGCCCTGACTTACGACACGATTCGCTCACCCATCACCGGTCGCGCAGGCATCATCAACGTGTTTGCGGGCGCCTTGGTGCAGCCAGGCAACACCGTCACCACGGCAACCACAGCAACGGCAACGGTGACCCAAGGTGCGATGGTGACCATCACGCAACTTGACCCCATCAACGTTCAGTTCACCGTGCCCGAAACTGCGCTGCCTACTTTGTTTGAAGAAATGAAGTCAGGCCAAATGCCCAAGGTGAAATTCACGCTGGCGTCGAACCAAAAACGCGACGGCAAAGTTTATGTGGTGGACAACCAAGTTGACGCATCGATTGGCGCGGTCAAGGTCAAGGCGATGATCGACAACGCGGATCACTCCATCATTCCAGGACAGTTTGTTCGCTTGCAGCTCAATGCTGGCAGCATCAAAGATGCGCTGGTGGTGCCCTCGCAAGCCTTGGTCTCCAACACGCGTGGCGACCAAATTTATGTGGTGGGCAGCGATGACACCGTCGAACTCAAGCCGATTCAGGTTCAGACCCAAGGCCAAGGTTTTGCCGTGATTTCGGGCGTCAATGTGGGCGACCGAATTGTGGTGGAAGGCAAGCAAAACCTGCGTCCCAAGACCAAAGTGCGTGAAGCCGAAGCCAAAGCAGCCAAGGCAGGCGCAAGTGCTGCGCAAGCGGGTGCATCTGGCGCGGCTTCTGCTGAAACAAAAACCGAAGCTCAAAAATGACGCTCTCAGAATTGTGTATTCGTCGTCCTGTGATGACGATGCTGCTGTCGATCGCAACCGTGGTGGCGGGCGCCATTGCTTACACCAAGATTCCAGTGGCCGCGCTGCCAAGTTTTAACAGCCCAGTGATTCAAGTCACGGCGACTTTGCCAGGCGCCAGCCCAGAGAACATGGCGTCTTCTGTGGCGTTGCCGCTGGAAAAAGAGTTTTCGACCATCGACGGCATCAACGTCATCAGTTCGACCAACTTTTTGGGCAACACCAGCATCACCTTGGAATTCAACAACGACCGCGACATCGACAAAGCCGCGGTCGATGTGCAAGCGGCTTTGTTGCGCGCGCAACGTCGTTTGCCCATTGAGATGACCACGC
>CAIYFE010000040.1 GCA_903925445.1 uncultured Burkholderiales bacterium
GCCGTTGGGGCGCATTTTGAACGCCGTGCGCGACAACCCCGAGCGGGTGGAGTTCATTGGCTACAACACCCAACATGTGCGTTACTTGTCCTTCATCATTGCCGGTTTTTTTGCGGGCATTGCGGGCGGATTGGCCACCATCAATTTTGAAATTGTCACCGCCGAGGTGGTGGGCGCAGGCCGCTCAGGCGCTTACTTGTTGTTCACCTACTTGGGCGGCGCCACCTTCTTCTTTGGTCCCATCATTGGCGCCATCTTGATGGTGTTGGCTTTTGTGTTGTTGTCCGAATTCACCAAGGCGTGGCTGCTTTACTTGGGCTTGATCTTTTTGTTCATGGTCATGTATGCGCCAGGCGGCATTGCCAGCTTGATCATGATGAATTTGCGTCTCGCCAGCTTTGGCCGATTGCGCCAACTGTGGGTGGCTTACTTGGGCTTGGCGTGCACCGCGTTGCTGGGTTTGGCGGGTGCGGCCGCCATGATCGAGATGATCTATCACTTGCAGCTCAACGCAGCCATGGGGTCTGAGTTGAAGTTTGCGGGCGTGATGCTCGATGCGGGTTCGCTGCACAGCTGGTTTGGCTCGGCCTTTGTGATGTTGACGGGCGTTGGCTTGTTTGAAGTCACACGCCGCCAATTCACGCACGATTGGGATGAGTCGCAAGTGTTCATTGAAAAAGAAATCAAACGTCGGGAGGCTCTGTGATTGCTCTCGAACTCAAAGACGTCCGCAAAAACTTCGGTAAAACGGAAATCATTCGCGGCGCCAACTTGCAAGTCCAAGCGGGCGAACGTGTGGCCATCATCGGCCCCAATGGAGCGGGCAAATCCACTTTGTTCAACCTGATCAGCGGTCGCTTTGCGCCCAGCAGTGGCGAAATTTGGTTGGGACAACACCGCATCGACGGCAAAAAACCCTTTGAAATCAATCGACTGGGCTTGTCGCGCAGTTTTCAAATCACCAACATTTTTCCCAAGTTGAGCGTGTTTGAAAATTTGCGCTGTGCCGTGCTTTGGAAGCTGGGCTACAAGTACACGTTTTTCAAATTCCTCGCCAACTTAGACGATGCCAATGAGCGTGCCGAGCAGTTGATGGCACAGATTCACTTGGACAAAAAACGCGATGTCTTGGCCATCAACCTGACCTATGCCGAACAACGCGCCTTAGAAATTGGCATCACCATCGCCGGCGGCGCCGACGTGATTTTGTTGGACGAACCCACTGCTGGGATGAGCAAGAGCGAAACCAAGCGGTTCATTCAACTCATCCGCGAAGTGACCGAGGGCAAGACGCTGCTGACCGTGGAGCACGACATGGGCGTGGTGTTTGGCCTGGCCGACAAAATTGCCGTGGTGGTCTACGGCGAAGTGATCGCTTTTGACACGCCCGAAGCCGTGCGCGCCAATGCGCGGGTGCAAGAAGCCTATTTGGGCTCTCACGTCGCCGAACACCAAGCAGCTGCCTAACCCCACACGCAAGAGACACAACGAATGCTGCACATCGACAACCTTCACGCGTTTTACGGCAAAAGCCATGTCTTGCATGGCGTGTCGTTTGACGTGCAACCTGGCGAAATCGTGTCACTCCTGGGCCGCAACGGATCAGGCCGATCCACCACCGCGCGCGCCATCATGGGCTTGGTGGAGTGCAAAGGCACGATGGCCTTCAAAGGCACCTCGCTGACCGATAAAAAGGCCTATCAAATTGCACACCTTGGCTTGGGCTATGTGCCTGAGAACCGGGACATCTTTCCCAAACTCACGGTCTATCAAAACCTGCTGCTCGGGCAAAAAGGCAAAGGGCAAGGCAGTCGCTGGTCATTCGATGACATGTACGCCATGTTTCCGCGCCTCAAAGAACGCGAACACACCGAAGCAGGGGTTTTGTCGGGTGGCGAGCAGCAAATGCTCACCTTGTGTCGAACGCTCATGGGCGACCCTGACCTCATCATCATCGACGAGCCGACCGAAGGTTTGGCCCCCAAAATTGTGGAGCTGGTCGGGCAGTATTTGAAAACGCTCAAAGACCGCGGCGTGTCGGTTTTGTTGATCGAGCAAAAGCTGACCATCGCCATGGACATTTCTGACCGAGTGCTGGTCATGGGACACGGAAGCATTGTTTTCACTGGCACTCCCGACGAATTGCGTGCTGATGGATACACCCGACGCGAATGGCTCGAAGTTTGATCTAGAATGAAAAAAGAACGATCGTTCTTTTTTTCTCCTTTCACTTGTCCCCCCAAAGGAAAACGCATGAGTGCTGACTACCAAGTTCATGGCGATATCGCTGTGATTTCTCTCAACAACCCGCCAGTCAATGGCTTGGGTCTAGCAACACGCCAAGCCATTGCCGATGGCGTTGAAAAAGCCTTGGCCGATTCAGCCGTCAAAGCCATTGTGGTCACGGGTCAAGGCAAAGCCTTTTCGGGCGGTGCTGACATTCGCGAATTTGGCTCCCCCAAAGCCGTGCAAGAACCCAACTTGCTCAGCGTCATTTCCTTGATCGAAAACAGCACCAAACCCGTGGTGGCTGCAGTTCACACCGTGGCCATGGGCGGCGGCTTAGAGCTGGCCTTGGGTTGCCACTACCGCATGGCGGCGCCCGGTGCCAGCATTGCTTTGCCAGAAGTCAAAATTGGTCTCATTCCTGGCGCTGGCGGCACACAACGCTTGCCACGTGTCTTAGGCGTAGAAGCCGCGCTCAACATGATCGTCAGCGGCGAACCCATCAAGAGCGAAATGCTCGCCATGCTGCCCGGCCAAAAACTGTTTGACAAGATGGCTGCATCGCCTGAGTCGCTGATGGAAGAAGCATTGGCCTTTGCGCGCGAAGTCGCCGATGTGCGTCCCTTGCCCAAAGTGCGCGACTTGCCTTGCAAACACCCCAACGCAGACGCCTACTTCAAGTTCGCCATGAACATGGTCAAAGGCATGGCGAAAAACTACCCCGCGCCTCCCAAATGCGTGGAAGCCGTTCAAGCCGCGACCAAGAAAAAATTTGACGACGGCATGGCCTTTGAGCGTGAAATCTTCATTAACTTGATGTGGACACCTGAATGCCGCGCTTTGCGCCATTTGTTCACTTCACAACGTGCCGCCTCCAAAATCCCCGATGTGCCAGACACCACACCCACCCGCGACATCAAGAGCGTGGCTGTGATTGGTGCGGGCACCATGGGCGGCGGCATCACCATGAACTTCTTGAACGCGGGCATTCCCGTCAAGATGATCGAAACCAAGCAAGAAGCTTTGGACCGTGGCGTGGCCACCATCAAGAAAAACTACGAAGCCCAAGTCAAAAAAGGCAAACTCAAAGAAGACAAATACGC
>CAIYFE010000041.1 GCA_903925445.1 uncultured Burkholderiales bacterium
CCCAAGTTGTCCAGCATGTTGCGCATGGTCATTTGCAGGTATTCGGGTTTGCTGAGGTTGGGTTTTTCTTTGAAAAAATGAAACATCTCCGAAGTCAGCAACGTGGCCGATTGCGAGTCCACCGGCCAGTTGGTGACCAGCAACGCGCGCGCACCTGCGTAGAAGAACGCACGCCCCAAACCCGAGACCGCTTCTGCGCCCGCGCCTTCACCCAAAGCGGTGTTGCAAGCCGACAAAATGACCCAATCGGCGTTGAGCTTCATGGACAAAATCTTGTCCATGGTCAACAACCCGTCGCCCTCCGTTTCTCCGCTGACTGAGGGCGCAGTCAACGCCAAAGCAGGTTGGGTCAAACCATCCAGATCCCCGGGCACCAAGCCGTGGGTGGCAAACATGACGACTTGGCGATCCGATAAATCGGTGCTCAAGACTTTGCTGACGTTGGCTTGTTTGTGCAAAAAGATGTCTTTGGCAGGATCGGCGCCCAATGCGTGCGCGATTTGTTCGATTTCGTCTTGTGTGTCGGGCAAACGTGGCAAGAGCGCCAATTGCGCGCTGTTGACGCCGCGTGTTTTGGGCGTACTGCGTTGACTAAAACCCGCCCCGCGCGATGTGCCTGTTGCGGCCAGGCTGACTTGCGTTTGCGCTTGTTCGGCTTGCTTGTCACTGAAGTACGGATCACCAAAGCCTGCAAAGGCTCGGCGCACGTGGTTGTGTTTGGGCGCATTGCGCAGGGACACCAAGGCTGTTGCCGAAGGCAATTGCGCGATGGCGATGTTTTTCATCAACCAAGGCACTTGGCGGTAGTCCGAGAAGTCGGTGTTTTTGGACTTGATGTCCAGCGGTGTGTTTTGCGTCACCAGCAAGGACAAAGGCAGCTGCCCCAATTCGCCGTGCGGCACGGTGAGCATGACTTTTTTGCCCACCAAGGCTGATTCGATGGGCGCCAAAATGTCTTGATACAAACGGTTCGCCAGTGCGACATCAAAGCGCGGCAGCTCGGCCACCGATGACACATTGGGGTCAAGGGCACGCCGCAGTTGGGTCACGGTTTGGGCGACTTGCTGGCGCGTGGTGTTGAGTTTGTGAAATTGAGGCGCGTCGTGTGCGGTGACGGCCCAGACAAAGCTTTCTTTGTCGGAGAAATACCAAGAGACAAATACTTCCTCGGGTTTGAGCAGTTTTTTGATGCTCTCTAAGGTGACGGGCTTGGGGTTGACCAAGTTGGCGTAGTCAGGAAATTGAAGCTCGATTTCTTTTTTCAGTTGCGTGCGCTCTACTTTGAGTTGCGCAATGTCTTTTCGCATTTGCGCTTGAACGGCAGGCAATTGATCGTCTGCTGGCGCAGCCAGCAGAGCGCCCAAAATCTTTTCAAGCGATGCAATGCGCGCTTGAGTATCTTGTTCTTGGCGTGCCAAGTTGGCCAGTTTGGGGTCTTTGATATTGGCTCTGGCAGCGCTTGCCGTTAAAGCACGTTGCACGCCACTCCCGCGCACCACATCTGCCAATTTGAACGCTTGCGCCATGTACTCTGGCGCATGTTCAGGCTTTGATTTTGTCAAGCCAGCCAAGATGGATATTTCATCTTCTAAGGCTAATATTTTTCGTTGGTATTCGCTGCTGTTGCCATTTTCGTTGTCACCTTCGGAGAACGACAAAAGGGTGGGCATGTACTTCGAATAGATGGTTTGCGCCTGCTCGTCTTGCCC
>CAIYFE010000042.1 GCA_903925445.1 uncultured Burkholderiales bacterium
GGCGCTGACGTGGCAACGGCAGAAGCGTCGGTGGGCTGAAATGCATCCGCTTTCTGAAGCTTTGGACAAGGGCTTGGCATCGCTTGGCTTGGACTTGGATGAGGCAACACAAGCAAAGCTGCTGGCTTATTTGGACTTGATTGCCAAATGGACCAGGGTCTACAACTTGACGGCTGTTCGTGATGCCGAGGAAATGTTGAGCCACCATGTGCTGGACAGCTTGGCTGTTATTTCTCCATTGAGGCGTGAGATGGCTGCGCTGCCTCGGGCCGATGCGCAAAGATCTTTGTTGGACGTCGGCTCTGGCGCAGGATTGCCCGGCGTCGTGATCGCCATTGTTTGCCCCGAAGTGCAAGTGACGTGTGTGGACACCGTGGCCAAAAAAGCAGCCTTCATTCAACAAGTGGCCGTCAGCTTGAAGTTGCCAAACCTCAAGGGCTTGCATGCCCGGGTTGAAACGCTGACGCAGGCTTTTGACATTGTTTGCTCTCGGGCGTTTGCCTCGTTGTTGGACTTCACAACTTGGTCGCGTGCGGCGCTGGCGTCGGATGGCGTTTGGTTGGCCATGAAGGGAAAACTGCCGGAGCAAGAAATGCAGGTGTTGCCCAAAGACGTCAAAGTGTTTCACGTGGAACCCTTGCACGTGCCTGGATTGGATGCGAACCGCTGTATTGTCTGGATGCGCGGTTAAACTTTGACTAATTGATCAATTGGGCTTTTCATGTTCGGTGTTGCGGACTACGGCGCTTTCGTCGTGGCCATTGTTGTTTTTCTGGCCATTCCCGGCCCAGGTAATTTGGCGCTGCTGACCGCAACCGCCAAGGGCGGCGTGCGGGCAGGAATGGCTGCAACGCTGGGCGTGATCTTGGGCGATCAAACCTTGTTGTGGTTGGCGGTGGCGGGAGTTTCTGCGGTGTTGAGCACAGTCCCTGGCGCCTTTGCCTTTGTGCAGTGGGCGGGAGCCGCTTACTTGGCGTGGCTGGGTTTGAAGCTGATGCTTGCCAAAGCGGGAGATGCGCCCATTTTGAACCTCAAGCCGTATCACTATTTGCGACAAGCGATGGTGATCACTTGGTTGAACCCCAAGGCGATTGTGTTTTACATGGCCTTTTTTCCGTTGTTTGTTGATCCTGCGGTGCATCAAGGTCTGGTGACATTTGCCTTCATGGCGATCACCATTGCTGGGCTGACCTTCCTGTATGGCTTGGTGGTTGTTTTGATGGCGCATTATTTGGCGCAATGAATTCGTTCACTGCCCTGGCTGACCTCGGCATTGAACAAATTGGCGGGTTGTCTGTTGGTGGGTTTCGGGTTGAAGCTGGCATTGACAAAATAAAAATTCATACGAAAGTAAACATGGCCAAAATTTTCTGCATAGCAAACCAAAAAGGTGGGGTCGGAAAAACCACCACCACGGTGAACATGGCGGCGGGCCTGGCCATGGTGGGGCAGCGCGTGTTGATGGTGGATTTGGATCCACAAGGCAATGCCACGATGGGCTCAGGCGTGGACAAGCGGCAAATGGACATGTCGGTTTATGACGTGTTGTTGGGTGGTGCGGACATTCAGCAAGCGCGCGTGACCAGCCATTGGGGCGAGGACCCCATCCGACAAAAAATCCCAACCTATGACGTCTTGGGTGCCAACCGTGATTTGGCCGGCGCAGAAATTGAATTGGTTGAACTCGAGCACCGTGAAAACCGTTTGCGCCATGCCTTGGCCAAGGTCGATTCAGAATACGATTTTGTGTTGATTGACTGCCCGCCCTCATTGTCATTGCTCACGCTCAATGGCTTGTGTGCAGCGCACGGCGTGGTGGTGCCCATGCAGTGCGAATACTTTGCCCTTGAGGGCTTGACCGATTTGGTCAACACCATCAAGCAGGTGCATGCCAACCTCAACCGTGACTTGAAAATCATCGGCCTGTTGCGCGTCATGTTTGACCCGCGCATCACCTTGCAACAACAAGTCAGCGATCAACTCAAAGACCACTTCGGTGACAAAGTGTTCAACGCCATCATTCCGCGCAATGTGCGCCTGGCCGAAGCGCCCAGCTATGGTTTGCCGGGTGTGGTGTTTGACCCATCGGCCAAGGGCAGTCAAGCCTTCATTGAGTTCGCGCAAGAAATGGTCAAGCGCGTTCCAAATTTTTAAGGGCATCGATCCATGAGCCCGACCGTGCTTTTACTTCCTGGCTGGCACAACAGCGGGCCTGCGCATTGGCAAAGTCGATGGCAAGCGTTGTACGGCTATGAGCGGGTGGAGCAGCACAACTGGGATTTTCCGTTGCGCGGTGACTGGATCACACGCCTAGAAGACGCGGTGTGTGCGCATGAGCAAGTCGTTTTGGTGGCACACAGTTTGGGCTGCATTCAAGTGGCCGCATGGGCCAAGTTTTCGCGCAACACGCACCGTGTTCATGGCGCCTTGTTGGTGGCGCCCGGCGATGTTGAGCGCGAAGAAATGCAACACATGCTCTACAGCTGGAGCCCCATTGTGCGAGACGCCTTGCCGTTTGACTGCGTGACGGTGGTGAGTCGCAACGATCCGTATTGCAGTTACTTGCGCGCTTGTAAATTGGCCAGCGATTGGGGCTCACGTCTGGTGGATGTGGGCAATTGCGGGCACATCAATGCCGATTCAGGTTTGGACGACTGGTCAAGAGGCCATGCGTTGTTAGAAGAGTTTTTAGTTTCAGTTGAGTAAAAAATGGTCACCAAAAAACCAAAAGGATTGGGTCGCGGCTTAGAAGCTTTGTTGGGCCCCAAAGTAGACGACAGCGTGGCCGCTAAAGCCGCAGCTAGCGAGGGCTTACCAACCTCGCTGCTATTGAGCGAGATGGTGCCAGGCGTGTACCAGCCGCGCACGCGCATGGACGAAGGCGCGTTGTACGAGTTGGCCGAGAGCATCAAGGCGCAGGGCATCATGCAGCCGATCTTGGTGCGCAAGCTCACCGATGGCGCCAACGCGGGCAAATACGAAATCATCGCTGGCGAGCGACGCAGCCGCGCCGCCAAATTGGCCGGCTTGTCGGAGGTTCCGGTGCTGGTGCGCAACGTGCCCAACGAAGCCGCGGCGGCGATGGCCTTGATCGAGAACATCCAGCGCGAAGATTTGAACCCACTCGAAGAAGCCCAGGGCTTGCAACGTCTGATTCAAGAATTTGGCCTGACGCACGAAACCGCCGCGCAAGCCGTGGGCCGCTCACGCAGCGCGGCCAGCAATTTGTTGCGCTTGCTCAACTTGGCCGAGCCCGTGCAAAGCATGTTGATGGCAGGTGATTTGGACATGGGTCATGCGCGCGCCTTGTTGGCCTTGGATCGCGCCACACAAATTACCGCCGCCCATCAAATCAGTGCCAAGAAAATGTCGGTTCGCGAAGCCGAGAGTTTGGTCAAAAAACTCAGCGCTGAATTCAACTTGACCCCCAGTCAAAAACCGCAGGGCGAGAAGTCCCGCGACTTGTTGCGCGTCGAAGAAGAGCTCTCAGACTTGCTCACAGCCCAAGTCGAAGTGCGGGTGAAAAAGAAAGTCAAACGCCACGGCAAGGTAGAACAAATGGGCGAAGTTGCCATTCAATTTGGCAGCTTGGAAGAGTTGAACGGTCTGATCGACAAGCTGCGCAACCACACATAAACAAGCACCCCGATGCTGCTCTGGCCATTCAACAGAAAACTCAAAACCATGGGGCCCTTCAAGGGCACCATGGCGCAACGCCGACGCTGGCTGTTGATGGTGTGTTTGCTGTTGATCAGCGCTTGCACGATCTTGTTTTATTTTTTATACCAACCTCAATACGATCACAACGCCAACATCGTGGGCAGTGTTGTCTTTGTGTTGTTGTTTTTGCTTTTGTATTGGGGCGCGCCTTACCAGGTGATGGTGCATGCGACCTTGATCGTGGGCATCATTTACATCTTGGACTTGGCGGTGCAAACCGGGGGCATCAATTCGCCCATGATGGTTTGGATGACGGTGATTGTTTTGCCCGCGCTCATGATGTTGGGGCGTGCCGTCGCGTTGGTGTGGTTGGTGATTGCGTTGGTGGTCAACGCCGGGCTTGCTTACTTGACGCAAATTGGCGTGGTCTCCAATTTTGTGCGGCAAGACGAAGAGGTCATTTACTGGACGATGTTCATCAAGTTTTGCGTGATTGGCTTGCTCATGTTTGCCACGCACTTGTCCGACCGCATGCATCGACAGCAAGTGCAAGAAGTGGTTGAAAGCAACAATGAATTAGAAGAAACACACAAAGCACTGGCCAAAGCACAAGCGTACAAAGATGAATTCATTGCTTCGGTGGGGCATGAGTTGAGAACGCCCATGAATGCGATTTTGGGTCTCAATGGCGTGCTCAGAAGCGAGCTGTCCCAAAACCCTGAAGAGGCGGAAATTGTTGAACACATCCGCCGTTCAACCGAGCAACTGCTTCAAGTGGTCAACGACATCTTGGATTTTTCGCAACTGCAAGCGGGTCGTTTGGTGTTGCGCGAAGAAAAAATTTCGTTGATCGAAACCATCCAACGCGCGGTGGAACCGTTTCATGCCGTGGCGCAACAAAAGGGTTTGGCCTTTCATGTGGACTTGGATTCCGTGCGCCGCACATGGGTCAAAGGGGATGCACAGCGCTTGCAACAAGTCATCAAAAACTTGCTCGACAACGCGTTCAAGTTCACAGCGCAAGGCAGTGTGGCGCTGCGTGTTCAAAAGGCAGGCACAGACATTTTGTTTGAAGTGCAAGACACCGGCATTGGCATTGCTGAAGAACGGCGTCAACAAATTTTTCATCGCTTTGAACATGCGGATATTCAAACCAATCGCCAATACGGCGGCACGGGCTTGGGGCTGTCCATTTGCGAGCGACTGATCAGCCTGCAAGGCGGGGTGATTGGTGTGAGCAGCGCGCTGGGTCAAGGTTCGCGGTTTTGGTTTTTATTGCCGCTGGAAACCGTCAAACCCAAAGACGAAGAAAAGGCGCTGTTGTGGAGCGAAGAGATTGCCCATCGCGCCTTGAAAATTTTGATTGTGGACGACAACGCCGTGAACTTGATGGTGGCGCAGTTGGCCTTCAAAAGAAGCTTGCCTTTGTCACAAGTCACACCAGCCAGCAGCGGCGAAGAAGCCTTGGCGCTGTTGCGCGCGCAAACCTTTGACTTGGCGCTGATCGACAAGGTCATGCCCGGCATGGATGGCATGGAAGTCACGCGAATTATTCGCAGCACTTTTGCCAAGCCTACTTGCAACATGCCCATTCTTGCGTTGACGGCAAACACCAACCCTGTGGACGAAGAGCAATGCCTCAAAGCAGGCATGGACGACATCATCCACAAACCCATCGATGAAAAACAGCTCATCGATCGTTTGTCGTTTTGTTTGGCCAACCTGGAATCGGAGTCGTCGCTATGAACAGTGGGGACTTGTTCAATCAATTCACCAATTGGATGATTCCTAAGTTGCCGCGTCGCTACCGCGAAGGACGGATGCCGTATTTGTTTTTCTTTGCGCTGTTCATGATTTTCACCATGCTGTTTTTTGCGCAAATCAGCACGTACAAATATGGCAGCGTCGTCCCCGTGCTTTTTGCCAGCAGCGTTTTTGTGGCGATGGTGTTGGTGGGCTATGGCATGCCCGTCTTTTTTGCGTTGCACTTGGTGCTGGTGATGGCGAGCGCACAAATTTTTTATGCGGCATGGGCTTCTGGCGGCGCTTACTCGCCACGCATGGCTTGGTTGGCGGTGATTCCATTCGCGCCTTTTTATGCACACAACCGTCGCGCGGGGTATGTGTGGGTGGGCATCGTGCTGGTGTTGGAGTGCGTCATGATGTATCTGACCACGCACCAGCTGTTGGGCGATGTTTTGCGCACCGGCATGGCAGAAAACTTCCATGCATTTTTGTCTTACTCGTTCGTGATGTTGGTCATCATGATCGTGCCGTTTTTGTACGACAACTTGTACCAACAGGCCTACTTCACCAGCAGCAAGCGCAACAAAGAGCTGGAAGAAAAAAGACAAGAACTGCTCAAAACCCTGCACATCCGAGAGCAATTCATTGCCAATGTCAGCCATGAATTGCGCACACCGATGAATGCGATTTTGGGCTTCAATGCCATGCTTTTAGAGCGCGTCAAAGACAACCCGCAGTCTTTGAAAATCCTCAACCACACGCGCCAATCGGCCGATCACTTGCTCACTGTCATCAACGATGTGCTGGATTACTCCCAACTGCAAGCGGGACGATTGAAGGTTCAGTTTGAAGTGTTTGCTTTGCGTGAAACGGTGCAAACAGCGTTTGCATTGTTCAACCCCAAAGTTGAAAGCATGCGTTTGCAATACCGTTGCGACATCGAAGACGAGGTGCCGCAATGGGTCAACACCGATCGCCATCGGTTGATGCAAATTTTGGTGAACTTGTTGGGCAACGCCATCAAATTCACGCACCACGGTCAGGTCGTGCTCAAGGTGCGCAAGCAGGCGCAGGGCATTTTGTTTGAAGTGATCGACACCGGCATTGGCATTGCGCAGTCGCAGCAGTCCAAAATCTTTGAGCGCTTTTTGCAAGCAGGCGCAGACACCCAATCGCGCTACGGCGGCAACGGTTTGGGGTTGTCCATCACGCAACGGTTGGTGGATTTGATGGGTGGCCAAATTGGCTTTGAAAGCACGCAAGGCGTGGGCTCTCGCTTTTGGTTTGTGCTGCCTTTGCGCGCCGAATCCGAGCCCACAGCCAGCTCCAACGTGACGGGGTTTGAAACATCGCAAGTGCAAAGCAAGATGTCGTTTTTGGTGGCGGATGATCACCCCGTCAATCGCTTGTTGGTGCGCCAAATTCTCAAAAGCACTTGGAAAGACTGCGATTTGACCGAGGTAGAAAACGGCGCACAAGCCATTGACGCCATGAAGTCACAACACTTTGACGTCGTGTTGATGGACATGGTCATGCCCGACATGGATGGCATTGAGGCCACGCAATATGTGCGCAACACATTGCCTGAGCCGCAAC
>CAIYFE010000043.1 GCA_903925445.1 uncultured Burkholderiales bacterium
CGCAACCGGCCACATCGGCAAATGTGACTTGGTTGTTGTTTTCGTCGAGCATGCGCGCTTTGCTCTTGCCAAAACTGAACGCCCCGCCCTTGCCACCGCCTTGCATCTGGCGCATGAAGTAAACCCACACACCAATGAGCAACAACATCGGGCCCCAGCTGACCAACAAGGTCATCAGCAAGGAGCCTTCTTCACGGGGTTTGACATCGAACTTCACACCGTTGGCCAACAAGTCGCCAACCAAGCCGCGATCCAGGTAGGTGGCGGTGGTGCGAATCTTGCGGTCATCGTTGGTGACCGCAGCGATTTCAGTGCCGCCTGCACCTTCTTGGATGGTGGCTGTTTTGATGCGCTTGGCTTTGACCTCTTCCAAAAAGTCTGAGTAGCCCATGTAGCCTGAGCTGGCGCCAGGACGTGTTTCAAACTGTTTGAACACAGTGAACAACACGAGTGCGATCACCAACCAAACTGCAACTTTTGAGAACCATTGATTGTTCAATGCGGGCTCCAGGAGAAAAAGAGTACGAGTTACCGTAGATGGGCTTGATTTTAGGCGTTTCAAGCCCTAAAAACCGAGGTTTAGCCTAAACAACCCAAGAAAGATCAGGACATTACGCCTTATTTGCCTTCAAGCCAATACCTACCAAAAAGGTTTCACTTGATTTGTCCCGACTGGCTTTGGGTTTGATCGGTTTGACAATTTTGAAGACCTCTTTGAACAACAGCACCAATTGGCTGTATCCGCTGCCGTGAAACAGCTTGACCACCAAAGCGCCATCGGACTTGAGATGGGCTTGCGCAAAATCTACGGCCAGTTCCACCAAATGAGAAATTCGCGCTGCATCTGCGGATTCAATGCCAGACAAGTTTGGTGCCATGTCAGACACCACCACATCGACCGCCCGCCCTGCCACTGCTTGGTTGAGCTGCGTCAATGCGTCAGATTCACGAAAATCTCCGTGAATGAACGTGACCCCCTCGATGGGCTCCATCGGCAAAATATCCAAGGCAATGATGGTGCCATTGAGCGCGCCCACTGCGGCTCCCGTTGGAGACAAACGCCGACGCACATATTGGCTCCAAGCGCCTGGCGTTGAGCCCAAATCAACCACCACATGACCGGGTCGAATCAGGCCCAGCTGCTCATCAATTTCTTTGAGTTTGTAGGCCGCGCGCGCGCGATAACCTTCTTTTTGAGCCAACTTGACGTAGGTGTCATTCACATGGTCGTTCAGCCATGACTTGTTGACTTTTTTACTTTGCGTTTTAACTTTCAATCTGTGTCCTCACACGAACTGGGATAATACCCGTATGCCCGCAATACAACTTACCCCCGCGCAACGCAAGATTCACCGTGCCGACGCGCATCATTTAAATCCGGTCGTCATGATTGGCAACGATGGCCTCACGCCCGCAGTGATCAAAGAAGCCGAGTTCGCATTGAACGCGCACGGCCTCATCAAAATTCGCGTTTTGGGCGACGACCGCTCAGCGCGTGAAGACATGTTCCAAACCTTGGCCGATCAGCTCAACGCGGCGCCCATTCAGCACATCGGCAAATTGTTGGTGCTTTGGCGCCCCATGCCCGTCAAAGAAAAAGAACTGGACGAAGACCGCATGCCAGGTCCTCGCGATGTCAAAGTGCTCAAGTACAGCTCTCGCGGTGGTCAACGTCCCGAAGTCAAAACCTTGCGCGTTTTGGGCAACCAACGTTTGACATCGGGCGGCCAAGTCAAACGCGCCAAACCCAAAAAAGTTTCTGTCAAAAAACGCAAACTGGGTTAATCAACCCCTGGCTGCGATTCGTCTGAGCTGATTTTCGCAACCTCGGTCGATGCGCCCAGTTGCCAAAGCAGCTTGCCTGCACACACCCACTGCACCAAGTAAAACGCGGAGCCCAGGTTGTGCCACAAAGCCATGTTCTCGTGCGCCAAGATGCGAGGCTTGACTGCCACTTCCAGCAACAACGCAGCCAACATGCCAGCAATCGTCCACAACGAAGGCGCTTGGGGCGCGTCTTGTTGCTGGCGACGTGCCGCCAACAACATCAACAAGCCACAAATCAAAGCTGCCCAAGTTTGCGCAGTGAATAAATGCGCGGCCATTTGACCTGCCATCGCTGGCGTTTCCAAGTTGGCAAACAGCAGCGGCACCACCCAAAAACCCACAGCGCTCGCACTGCCCCACCACAAGGCTGCGAGAAAAATTTGCAGCCTTTGCATGATTTACTGGTAGGTAACGGCCACGATTTCGTAGCGCTTGATGCCACCCGGGGCTTGTACTTCAGCCACATCACCCTCTTCTTTGCCGATCAAAGCTCGGGCGATGGGGCTGCTGATGTTGATGAGGCCGAGTTTGAGGTCGGCTTCGTCTTCGCCAACGATTTGGTAGGTGACTGCGTCACCCGACGCCTCGTCTTCTAACTCAACGGTTGCTCCAAACACCACGCGCCCACCTGCATCGACCTCAGAGGGGTCAATGACTTGAGCAGCAGACAGCTTGCCTTCAATTTCTTGAATGCGACCTTCAATGAAACCTTGACGGTCTTTGGCCGCATCGTATTCGGCGTTTTCGCTCAAGTCGCCTTGCGCGCGTGCTTCGGCGATGGCGTTGATCACGCTGGGGCGATCAACGGTTTTGAGGCGATGCAGCTCTTCTTTGAGTTTTTCTGCACCGCGTTTGGTGATAGGAATGGTTGCCATACATCAATCTTTCTAGTGCCAACTTCAAGCCAATTGCGCGTGCATTTCTTGCACCGAAATCACACTCAAGTTGTCCATGTACTTCATGCCTTGCACCGCTGCCTCAGCGCCCGCAATCGTAGTGAACGTGGTCACGCGGTTGAGCAATGCCGAGGTACGAATGTGGCGCGAGTCGGCAATCGCATTGCGACGCTCTTCCACCGTGTTGATGACCAAAATGATGTCGTTGTTTTTGATCATGTCCACAATGTGGGGGCGACCTTCGGTGACTTTGTTGACCACTTCGCACGCCACACCGGCTTGGTTGATGGCCTGCGCCGTGCCTTTGGTCGCAATCAACTCAAAGCCCATGGCTTGGAGCTGACGCGCCACTTCAATGGCACGCGGTTTGTCGTTGTTCTTGACAGAGATGAACACTTTGCCGCTGGAAGAACCGTCTTCTTTGCGCGGACGAGGCAGCTTGGTGCCTGCGCCCATTTGGCTCTTCACAAACGCCTCGCCAAAGGTTTTGCCCACTCCCATGACTTCACCGGTCGATTTCATTTCAGGGCCCAAGATGGTGTCCACGCCTGGGAATTTGACAAACGGGAACACGGCTTCTTTGACACTGAAATAAGGCGGTGTGACTTCTTGGGTAATGCCTTGCGACGCCAAGCTCTGACCCGCCATACAACGCGCCGCGACTTTGGCCAATTGCACACCCGTGGCTTTGGACACATAAGGCACCGTGCGTGACGCGCGAGGATTGACTTCCAGCACGTAAATCACATCTTGACCGTCGACGTTTTGAATCGCAAATTGCACGTTCATCAAACCGACCACGTTCAACGCGCCGGCCATAGCCGCCGATTGACGTTTGAGTTCGCTGACCGTCGCGGCAGACAAGGAGTAAGGCGGCAAAGAGCAAGCTGAATCGCCGCTGTGAACGCCCGCTTGCTCGATGTGCTCCATCACCCCGCCGATGAAGGTTTTGCCTTCGGGGTCGCGCAAGCAATCGACATCGCACTCGATGGCGTCGTTCAAGAAACGGTCGAGCAACACAGGCGAATCGTTAGAAACTTTCACCGCTTCGCGCATGTAGCGTTCGAGGTCACGCTGCTCGTGCACGATTTCCATGGCGCGGCCACCCAACACGTAGCTCGGACGCACCACCAAGGGATAGCCCAAGGCAGCGGCTTTTTCCAAAGCTTCTGGCTCCGTGCGCGCCGTGGCGTTGGGCGGTTGGCGCAGGCCGAGTTCTTGCAAGAGTTTTTGGAAACGCTCGCGGTCTTCGGCAGCGTCGATCATGTCGGGGCTGGTGCCAATGATAGGCACGCCAGCGGCTTCCAAACCCAAGGCCAATTTGAGCGGCGTTTGACCGCCGTATTGCACGATGACGCCGGTGGGTTTTTCTTTGTCCACAATTTCCAGCACGTCTTCGAGCGTCAAGGGCTCGAAGTACAAACGGTCGGAGGTGTCGTAGTCGGTGGAGACGGTCTCGGGGTTGCAGTTGACCATGATGGTCTCGTAACCGTCTTCACGCATGGCCAAAGCAGC
>CAIYFE010000044.1 GCA_903925445.1 uncultured Burkholderiales bacterium
GACACGCCATCTGCAATTTGCAATTGCTCATTGACAATGCGTCCGAGCCAGCAACCCGCATCGTATTCGAATCCCACAATCGACTCGATGGGTTTGTGATCCAAGGTGCTGTAGCTCACCCGACCCACGCCGTACCAACGGCCTTCGCCCAATCCTCGGCCCGTGCCCAAGGCCTCGTCTGGGCGACCCCACAAATCGCTCAACGGCCATTGCCATCCCATGTCCACTTGGCGCGTGATGGCAGCATTGGTGGTGGGGTCATCTTGGGTGCGGTAAGCCGCCGTCAACGTGCGGTAGGAGCCTGGCGTGTACCGCGCACCCACCATGCCTTGGGTGGAGTTGCCCAGTTTGGGGTTGTACTGCACCACGGTTTCAGCGCTCCAGCTTCGCGTGAGGTTAAAGCTCGCGCCCATCAAAATATCGCTGAAGCGGTCTTGCTGCACCGAGCCGCCTGGCAAATAAATTTGTTGGTCTTGCAAGCGCAAACGCTGCGCCAAGGCAAATCGTGCGCCTTCAGCGCCGGTGTTGGGATCAATCAAACGCGAGGTGGCACCCAAGGTCATTTGTCGGGCGTCTGCCACCCGGTCTTGGCCTGAAAAAACGTTTTCGCTGAAGATGCTGGAAAAGTTAAAACTGTTCAAGCCCGTGTCGTAATTGGGCAAATAGTTTTGCGCCACAAATGGCGTTTGAACATACAACGCACGTGGCTCCAGGGTTTGCGTCCAACCGCGATCAAAAATACGACTGCTGCGTTCAAACACCACGCCGCTGTCCACGCTGTAGGTTGGCACCACCACGCTGGCGCTGGTTTGCCCATTGCTCAAGGCGGTGTCAAATTGGTAGTTGGCGCTGTGCAACTGCACTTTGGGCGTGAGGTAGCCCGCGGGCACCAAGAAGGGACGGCTCAGTTGCAGGTTCACCACTTCGCGGTTGCCGTTGGGCGCGCAATTGGCTTGGTTGGTGGCGTCGGTTTGCGAGCACTCATATGCGCGGGTTGACTCAAAGCGCGTGACTTGGGTGCTCACGCTGTAGTCAAAACCGCTCACGTTAGATCGCGTGTACAGCGCACTGGCTTGCGGCACCCGGTCAAAAGGCGGTGTGATGCGGTTGTTGATATCGGCCAAATCTTGCAAGGTTTGCCAACGCTGCACCGTCAAACCGGTGGTCCACGTGCCGTTGCTCCAAGTCAACGAGGCGTTGTTGGAGAGCAATCGCTGCACCCCCGCGCCGTTGGCCAAGGCGAAGTCTTTCCAGTAGTTGTCATCGCTGACGCGGTTGATGTTGAGACCCAACCCCAAGTTGCCACCCGCGAAGTTGGTGTTGGGCAACCCAGTTTGCATGAACTGAACGCCCCAACGGTCACGGTTGCGCATGCTGTCATTGGCCATGTAATCCAGCCGAGCCAAGCCTTGAACGGGGATCAAGGGGTTGTTCGAACTCTCAAGGTATCTGAACTCGGCTTCGCCTTGCAGCCCGCGTCGGCTCCAGTAGGTGGGCGTGATGGTGGC
>CAIYFE010000045.1 GCA_903925445.1 uncultured Burkholderiales bacterium
GCACATCGCCGCAGTAGTCGTCGGGCAGCAGCGCCGGGGCGTGCAGGTTGATTTCGGTGGTGGCGCTCAAGGGGCTCAGCAAGTCGGGCTCTTCGCCATTTTTGAGCGCACGCACGGCTTCGCTGAGCATTTCGTTGTAGAGCTGAAAACCCACCTCCAGCATGTTGCCGCTTTGGTTTTCTCCCAACACCTCGCCTGCGCCTCGAATTTCTAAATCGTGCATGGCAAGGTAAAAGCCCGAGCCCAACTCTTCCATTTGTTGAATGGCATCCAGCCGTTGCGAGGCTTGCTTGGTCAGCCCTTCAATGTCGGGCACCATCAAATAGGCATAGGCTTGGTGGTGACTGCGCCCCACACGTCCACGCAATTGGTGCAACTGCGCCAAACCAAATTTGTCGGCGCGGCTCATGATGATGGTGTTGGCGGTAGGCACGTCAATGCCTGTTTCGATGATGGTGGAGCACAGCAGCACGTTAAAGCGCTGCGCCACAAAATCGCGCATCACGCGCTCCAACTCGCGCTCGGGCATTTGACCGTGCGCGATGGCAATGCGTGCTTCGGGCAGCAACTCTTCAAGCCGTGCGCGGCGGTTCTCGATGGTGTCCACCTCGTTGTGCAAAAAGTAGCACTGTCCGCCGCGTTTGAGTTCGCGCAGCACGGCTTCGCGGATCACGCCATTGCTTTCGCTGCGCACAAACGTTTTGATGGCCAAGCGCCGCTGCGGTGCGGTGGCAATCACGCTCAAATCGCGCAAGCCCTCCAAGGCCATGCCCAAGGTGCGAGGAATGGGCGTGGCCGTCAGGGTGAGCACATCGACTTCGGCGCGCAAGGCTTTCATGGCTTCTTTGTGCCGCACGCCAAAGCGGTGCTCTTCGTCGATGATGAGCAAGCCCAGGTTTTTGAACTTCACCGATTCGCTCAGCAGTTTGTGGGTGCCCACCACGATGTCCACCGTGCCGGCTTCAATGCCTTGGATGGCTGCGTTGATTTCTTTGGTAGAGCGAAAACGGCTCATCTCGGCAATCTTGACCGGCCATTTGCTGAAGCGGTCATTCAGGGTTTGAAAGTGTTGTTCTGCCAGCAAAGTCGTAGGCGCTAAAAGAGCCACTTGTTTGCCGCCGGTGACCGCCACAAAAGCCGCACGCAAGGCCACTTCGGTTTTGCCAAAGCCCACATCGCCGCAGACCAGTCGATCCATCGGGCGCGGGCTGATCATGTCTTGGATCACGGCATGGATGGCGGCGCGTTGATCGGCGGTTTCTTCAAAGCCAAAGTCGTTGGCAAAGGTTTCGTAGTCTTGCGGGGAGTAGCGAAATGCATGGCCTTCTCGCGCTGCTCGGCGGGCGTAGATGTTGAGCAGCTCAGCCGCTGCGTCGCGCACTTGCTCGGCCGCTCGGCGTTTGGCTTTGTCCCATTGTGCTGAACCGAGTTTGTGCAACGGTGCTTCGTCGGCACTCACGCCGGTGTAGCGGCCAATCAAATGCAGTTGGCTCACGGGCACATACAGCACGGCTTTGTCGGCGTATTCGAGGTGCAAAAATTCTTGCAAAGCAGGCGAGCCATCGGCATTTTTCTCGCCCAAATCCATGTTGATCAAACCGCGATAGCGTCCAATGCCGTGCGCGTTGTGCACCACGGGATCGCCCAAATTCAGTTCGGACAAATCTTTGATCAGGGCTTCAACATCGCTGACTTGTTCTTGTTTTTTGCGACGGCGCGTGGTCACGCCAGCGGCAAACAACTCGGTTTCGGTGATCAGGTCAATGCCTGCCTCCACCCAGCTGAAACCCACTTGCAACGCGGCCGTGGCGATGCCGATTTTTTCTTGGCTTTGCTCAAACGCCGCCAGCGATTCAAATGCGCTCGGCTGGATGTTGGACGAATGCAAAAAATCCAACAAACTCTCGCGCCGTCCATCGCTCTCGGCCAAAATCAACAAACGTTGCTGCGTTTGGTTCGCGTGCGCTTGCAAGCGTTGCAAAGGGTCTTGCGCACCACGAACTGCCGTCAAGTTGGGCAGTGTTTGGGCGAACGCGTTGTCTCGCACATCGCTGACTTGTGCGCGCAAACTCAGTTGGGCATAGGTGTTGGCAGCGCTGTAAAACTGTTCAGCATTCAAGAACAAATTTTCCGGCGGCAGTGCAGGGCGCTCGGGGTCTGATTGCACCAAGCGATAGCGGTCTTTGGTGTCTTGCCAAAAACGCTGAAACACGGGCTCCAAATCGCCGTGCATCACCACCGTGGCTGCCGCACCTAAGTAATCAAATACCGTGGCTGTTTCTTCAAAAAACAAAGGCAAGTAGTACTCGATGCCCGCCGTGGCCACGCCGTTGCCAATGTCTTTGTAAATGCGACTTTTGGTCGGATCGCCTTCCAGCATTTCGCGCCAGCGGCTGCGAAACAACGCCCGCGCAGACTCATCCATTGGAAACTCGCGCCCGGGCAGCAGACGCACTTCTGGCACAGGGTACAAGCTGCGCTGGCTGTCCGGATCAAAGGTGCGAATGGAGTCGATTTCGTCATCAAACAAATCCACGCGGTAAGGCACCAGCGAGCCCATCGGAAATAGGTCAATCAAGCCACCGCGCACGGCGTATTCGCCCGGACTCACCACTTGGGTGACATGGGTGTAGCCAGCCAAGGTCAACTGAGATTTGAGCTTGGCCTCGTCCAGTTTTTGTTTGACTTTGAAATGAAAGGTATAACCCGCCAAAAATGCAGGCGGCGCCAAACGGTAAAGCGCGGTTGAAGCAGGGATCAGCACCACATCGGCGTCGCCCTGCGAAATGCGCCACAGCGTGGCCAAGCGCTCGCTGATCAAATCTTGATGCGGCGAGAAACTGTCGTAAGGCAAGGTTTCCCAGTCGGGAAACAACACACAGCGCACATCGGGCGAGAAAAACGCCATCTCATCTTGCAGCCGCTGCGCATCCAGCGCATCGGCCGTGACGATGGCAACACGTTGGTGCTTGGATTTCTCTCTGAGGGCCAACTGCGCGAGCAGCAAAGCATCCGCCGAAGCGACGGGACGGGGCATGGCAAAACGTTTGCCAAGACTCAAATGGGGCAATTGCATTGGGTCAATTCTAAAATGCATGGCTTTAACCCTAGAAATTGCCGCACATGCCAAACGCCCAGCCCACCGAGACTCGCTTGTACGCACTCATTCCGTGCGCCGGGGCGGGCAGTCGTGCGCAAACCATACAACCCAAGCAGTACCAACGTTTGCTGGGCGTACCCATGGTGGTTCACACATTGCGAGCATTCGAGGCGGTGGCTGAATTGACCCGAGGTGTGTTGGTCGTCGCACCCGACGACGCCCTCATGGCCGACGTGCTTCGCACCTACCCTCAATCCTTGTTTGAGGTCAGGCATTGTGGTGGCGCTACCCGTGCCCAAAGCGTTTTGGCGGGCTTGCATGCGCTGAGTGAACTCGGTGCGCACCCAAGCGATTGGGTGTTGGTGCACGACGCTGCACGCTGTTTGATCACCCCAGCCCAAATCCAGAACTTGATCGACGTCTGCAAAACCGATGCAGTCGGCGGGTTGCTGGCCGCGCCGTTGGCCGACACCCTCAAAACAGAACACAACGGTCGCGTGGCGCAAACGCTGGATCGCAATCACAAATGGCTGGCACAAACGCCGCAAATGTTTCGCTTGGCAGACTTGATCAAAGCTTTGCAACAATCTACCTCGGTGACGGACGAAGCCAGCGCCATCGAGGCCTCAGGACAGCAGCCCAAGTTGGTGGCTTGCAGTGCCCAGAACTTCAAAGTCACCTACCCCAGTGACTTCGAGTTGGCCGAAGCGGTCTTGAGTACACGAATTTCAAAGGAATGACATGACGACACCCAAATTTCGAATCGGTGAGGGTTGGGACATTCATGCCTTGGTAGAAGGGCGACCGCTGATCCTGGGTGGTGTTGAAATTGCCCACACGCATGGCTTGTTGGGTCACTCCGATGCCGATGTGTTGCTGCATGCCATTACAGATGCGCTGCTTGGCGCTGCGGGACTGGGCGACATCGGGCGACACTTTCCCGATACCGATGCACGATTCAAAGGCGCGAATTCGTGGGATTTGCTCAAAGAAACGGCGTCACGCGTTCGTCAAGCGGGCTATGAAATAGGAAATGTTGACAGCACCGTCATTGCCCAGTCGCCCAAACTCTCTGGGCACATGGATGCGATGCGCGCACGCATTGCACAAGCGCTATCGGTGGCAGAAAACCAAGTCAACGTCAAAGCCAAAACCGCTGAAAAGCTCGGCCCCGTAGGACTGGGTCAAGCGATGGAAGCCAATGCCATCGCTTTAATTTTCTGATTTTTTGGGACCCAAGGCTGCAAGCCCATCGACCACTTCACGCACCACGCGGCGGTGGTCGGGTTGCAACGCAAAGTACTTGGAGATGAGCTGCTGATCAACCAAGTTGATGTGCTCGTCTCGAAGCGTTTCATCGGCAGGACGCGGAGGCGGTGTTCCGAATAACAGACCCTCCGGTGATACTTTCAACCACTTGGACAAGACAAGCAACTTGTCTTGCTTAGGGATTGAAACACCCATCAACCAGTTACGAGCGGCATGGGAAGAAATTCCCTCACCCCAATAACGGAGGTTGAACTCGTTGGCGACAACAGTTGCGGAGATACGCACTCCGGCATCCTTTAAGGCTGCACGGAAGCGATCCGCAAACTTTCCTGTCTCTTTGGTGTAACTTTGTGTCATACCCGTAAGTTAAGTGAGAATTGGCTCCGCGTTTTAATTATAAGTAACAATTTGTTTAAATATAGGTAAATTAGTTTAAAAATTTATTTAACTTTGTGAGTCTCACTTTACTTACAGGTTTTGTTACTGGGCCGTCCAACCTCCATCCATATTCCAGGCGACCCCGCGCACATTCTGAGCAGATTTAGAACAAAAGAATACAGCCAGCTCGCCCAACTCTTCGGGTGTGGTGAATTGCAGGGAGGGTTCTTTTTCACCCAGCAATAGCTTGGTGGCTTCGTCATTGGAGATGCCAAGGGCATGCGCTTTGGCATCGACTTGTTTTTGAACCAGCGGGGTCAAAACCCAGCCTGGGCAAATTGCATTGCAAGTCACGCCGGTTGTGGCTGTTTCAAGGGCGGTGACTTTGGTCAATCCCACGATGCCGTGCTTGGCTGCGACGTAGGCAGATTTTTGAGCCGAAGCGACCAAGCCATGAACCGAGGCCACATTGATGATGCGGCCCCAATTCTTTTGTTTCATGTAAGGCAGCGCCAAACGCGAGGTATGAAAAGCGCTGCTCAAATTGATGGCAATGATGGCATCCCAACGTTCGACGGGGAAATCTTCAACACTGGCAACGTGTTGGATGCCAGCGTTGTTGACCAAGATGTCGACGCCCCCCCATTGTTCAGCGGCAAATTGCATCATGGCTTCAATCTCGCTGGCTTTGCTCATGTCGGCGCCGTGGTAGGCCGTTTGCACGCCCAACGCTGCGATTTCGGCTTGAGGTCCCGCATGATCTCCAAAACCATTGAGCACGATGTTGGCGCCTTGTTGAGCCAAAGCCTTGGCAATGCCCAGTCCGATTCCGCTGGTGGAGCCGGTGACTAAAGCTGTTTTACCCTTGAGTGTGTGAGTGGTCATGAAAAAATCCCTTACATTGGCGGAAAAAAGACGAAAACATTATCGGACGCTTTGTTCGGTGTCATGGGTCACGGTTGCTACTTGAATGAATAAAAGAACATCTCACGATTCGCCCGCTGTATTGGCAGTCACCTTGCAGGATTTGCCCGATCAACCGCAGGCTTTGCAACGTGCGCGGGCGTTTGCCGAGCCTTTGCTGTCGGGTGAATTGCTCGATACGGGCGAGGACGCCTTGGTTCATGCCGACGCCTCGGCGCAAATATTGGCTGGCATTGGCGGTTCAGAGGCCATGCAGGCGGCGTGTTATTTGGTGTATGCCTGCGAGTATTTGAACAAACCGCAAGAAGTGATCACCAAAGCGTTTGGTCAAACTTACGCAGAGTTGGCGCTTGAGACGACTCGGCTGATTCGGGTGCAGCGTCAAGCCAGACTGGCTGCGCGGGACGAAAGGGCGAATTTACAAGTCGAAAACGTGCGCAAGATGTTGCTGGCGTTTTCAAGAGATTTGCGGGTGGTTTTATTGCGATTGGCCTCGCGCTTGCAGACGTTGCGCTACTTCGCTGCCACCAAAAAACCGGTGCCGCATCAATTGGCCAAAGAGTCGTTGGAGGTGTTTGCGCCGCTGGCTAATCGTTTGGGAATATGGCAAATCAAATGGGAGATGGAAGATCTTTCATTTCGCTTTTTAGAGCCTCAAACGTATCGCGAGGTGGCCAAGTGGCTGGATGAAAAACGCCTGGAGCGCGAGAACTACGTGCAAAGTTTGCGCGATCAGATTCAAGCCTCGCTCAAAGCCCAAGGTATTGAGGCGCAGGTGCAAGGGCGCCCCAAGCACATTTACAGCATTGTCAAAAAAATGCGTGGCAAGTCCTTGAGCTTTGACCGCATTTTTGATGTGCGAGCCTTGCGCGTGGTTGTGGATTCTGTGCCTGCCTGTTATGCCGCGCTGAGTTGGGTGCATACCCAATTCACGCCCGTGGTGGACGAGTTCGATGATTACATTGCACGCCCCAAGCCCAATGGTTACCAGTCCTTGCACACCGTGGTGCGGGATGCGCAAGGTCGCGCGATTGAAATTCAAATTCGCACGCAAGCCATGCACGATCACGCCGAACAAGGCGTGGCCGCGCATTGGGCTTACAAAGAGGCGGGCGCGAAGGGTTACGCGGGCGTGTCTGCCAGTAGCGCTTACGACGCAAAAATTGCGGTGCTCAGGCAATTGTTGGCTTGGGAGCGCGAACTCACGCACGGTGAACAAGGGCACGATCAACCCTTGACCACCACCGATGCTTTGTCCGATCGCATTTACGTGCTCACGCCGGATGCTGCGGTGGTCGAATTGCCCCAAGGCGCAACGCCGGTGGATTTTGCCTACACCGTTCACACCAATTTAGGCCATCGCTGCCGAGGTGCAAGAGTCGATGGCGCCTTGGTGCCGTTGAACACACCGCTCAAAAACGGACA
>CAIYFE010000046.1 GCA_903925445.1 uncultured Burkholderiales bacterium
TGAACACGCCACCGGCTACAAACAAGCCGACAACATGAACACCTACGACAGCCGCACCTACGAAGGCGCCTACCTCGCAGGCGTGATCGCTGGCAAGATGACCAAGAGCAACACCTTGGGCGTGGTGGCGTCGGTGCCAATTCCTGAAGTGATCCGCAACATCAACAGCTTCACCTTGGGCGCTCAGTCCAGCAACCCCAAAATCAAAACCAAAGTGGTGTGGGTCAACGACTGGTTCAATCCACCCAAAGAAACCGAAGCGGCCACCAGCTTGATCAACGGCGGTGCGGACATCTTGTTCCAAAACACCGATTCGCCTGCAGTGCTCAAAACTGCGGAAGAAAAAGGCAAGCGCGCTTTTGGTTGGGATTCCGACATGACCGCTTACGGCCCCAAAGCACATTTGGCCTCTAGCGTCATCAATTGGACGCCTTACTACGTGCAAGCCACCCGCGATGCCTTGGAAGGCAAATGGAGCGGTGGCAAACACACTTGGTGGGGCGTGAAAGAAGGCGCCATTGACATCGTGTCCATCGCCGATGACGTGCCAGCCGATGCCAAAGCCAAAATCGATGAAGTCAAAAACGGCTTGAAAGACGGCAGCTTTGTGATCTGGAAAGGCCCCCTCAAAGACAACACCGGCAAAGACGTCTTGAAGAAAGACGAAACCGCCGATGACAAGTTCTTGAGCGGCATCAACTTCTTCGTCAAGGGCGTGGAAGGCAAGGTTCCCGGAGCCAAGTGATGTTCAAAGTCCACGCTGTTGCGCCCAAGCGCTTGCCGCAGTTGTTGCGGCAAATGCCCAAGGCCGAGTTGCACATTCACATCGAAGGCTCGTTGGAGCCGGAGCTGATTTTTCAACTCGCACAACGCAACAACGTGGCTTTGCCTTACGCCAATGTGGAGGCGTTGCGCGCCGCGTACGCCTTCACCAATTTGCAGAGTTTTTTAGACATTTACTACGCCGGCGCCAGCGTCTTGCTGCATGAGCAAGATTTTTACGACATGGCGTGGGCTTATTTGCAGCGCGCCGCCGCCGACCATGTGGTGCATGCTGAAATTTTCTTTGATCCCCAAACCCACACCGAACGCGGTGTGTCCATGGCCACGGTCATCCAAGGCTTGCACCGTGCCTGTGTCGACGCGCAAGCCCAACTGGGCGTGAGCGCGCAACTCATTTTGTGCTTCTTGCGCCATTTGAGCGAAGAAGCCGCTTTGCAGACGTTACAAGACGCGCTGCCTTTCAAAGACAAGTTCATTGGCGTTGGCTTGGATTCCAGCGAAGTGGGTCACCCGCCAGAAAAATTCAAAAACGTGTTCGCCCTCGCCAAAGCGCATGGCCTGCACTTGGTGGCACACGCGGGCGAAGAAGGCCCGCCTGCCTACATTTGGCGTGCGCTGGATGAGCTGCATGTGCAGCGCATCGACCACGGCGTGCAAGCGGTGCACGATGCCGCCCTGATGCAACGCTTGGCCAAAGAGCGCGTGCCATTGACGGTTTGCCCTTTGTCCAACCAAAAGCTGTGCGTGTTTGCCGATTTGAAAGACCACAACATCGCCCAGTTGCTTGACGCAGGCTTGTGCGTGACGATCAATTCCGATGATCCCGCTTACTTTGGCGGCTACATCAACGACAACTTTGTGCAAACCTTTGAGGCCACGCACATGAACGCCCAACAAGCCTATGCCTTGGCGCGCAACAGTTTTGAAGCCAGCTTTGTGCCTGAAGCCCAACGGCAAAAGTGGCTGCACGACTTGAAAATCTGCTTCGAGCGCTTTGTCGAGCACGACGACTAAAATCGCGCCCTATGAGCATCAAATCTGACAAATGGATTCGCCGCATGGCCGAGCAGCACGGCATGATCGAGCCCTTCGAACCCGGCCAAATTCGACACAACGCAGCAGGCGAAA
>CAIYFE010000047.1 GCA_903925445.1 uncultured Burkholderiales bacterium
ACCGAGTTGGCCAAAGAACGCGGCCAATACTCCAGCTACAAAGGCTCGTTGTGGGATCGTGGCTTGTTGCCACCCGACACCTTGGACTTGCTCGCCAAAGAGCGCGGCGGCTACGTCGAAGTGGACCGCTCCGCCACCTTGGATTGGGACGCGCTGCGCAAGAAAATTGCACAAGACGGCATGCGCAATTCCAATTGCGTTGCCATCGCGCCCACGGCCACCATCTCCAACATCATTGGTGTGGATGCCTCCATTGAGCCTTGCTTTGGCAACTTGTCTGTCAAATCCAACTTGTCTGGCGAATTCACCGTCATCAACAGCTACTTGGTGCGCGATTTGAAACGCCTGGGCCTGTGGGACGACGTGATGGTCATGGACTTGAAGCACTTTGACGGCTCGCTGCGCCCCATCGATCGCGTGCCCCAAGACATCAAGGCCTTGTACGCCACCGCTTTTGAAGTCGAAGCCACCTGGTTGGTCGAAGCCGCTGCACGTCGCCAAAAATGGATCGACCAAGCCCAATCGCTCAACATCTACATGGCCGGCGCATCGGGCAAAAAACTCGACGAAACCTACAAGCTCGCATGGTTGCGCGGTCTCAAAACCACTTACTACCTGCGCACCACCAGCGCCACACAAGTTGAGAAATCAACGGTGCAATCCGGTTCGCACAATGCCGTGTCTTCTGGCGGCGCGCCCAGCGGCATGAGCGCACTGGAAGCGGCAGCAGCAGCGGCCCGCGCACAAATGGATGCAGTCCCTGCCACCGACATCAAATTCTGTGGCGTTGACGATCCAACATGCGAATCATGCCAATGATTTGCAATTGAGCAACAAATTACAGCAATGCGTGTTCTTATCTCTTTGAGATGAACCGCATTGCCTTCATAATTCGAATATTGGAAATAAAGTATGTTGACCTGGGACGAAGAAATCAAGCCCGCATCGCCGAACCCTCTTGCAAGTGGCACCTCTAGCCGCTCGATGGAACTCCCGCCTTCTTTTTCGCCTGCCTTGCAACCTGCTGTGGCGCAAGCAGCGCCGCAAGCCGCACCTGCCCCAGCCCCCCAAGCCAGCACCGACACACGTCGCGTCAACGTGGCTGATAAGCGCATCATCAATGGCCAGACCGATGTCAACCAGCTGGTGCCCTTCAAATACAAGTGGGCTTGGGAAAAATACCTCGCCACCTGCGCCAACCACTGGATGCCGCAAGAGGTCAACATGACCCGCGACATCGCGCTGTGGAAAGACCCCAACGGTCTGACCGAAGACGAGCGCCGCATCGTCAAACGCAATTTGGGCTTTTTTGTGACGGCTGACTCCTTGGCCGCCAACAACATCGTGTTGGGCACGTATCGCCACATCACGGCACCCGAATGCCGTCAATTCTTGTTGCGTCAAGCCTTCGAAGAAGCCATTCACACCCACGCTTACCAATACATTGTGGAATCGTTGGGTTTGGACGAAGCTGAAATCTTCAACGCTTACCATGAGGTTCAATCCATTCGCGACAAAGATGAATTCCTGATTCCGTTCATCGACGCGATCATGAATCCCAACTTCCACACTGGCACGCCTGAAACCGACCAGACTTTGCTCAAATCTTTGATCGTGTTTGCTTGCTTGATGGAAGGCTTGTTCTTCTACGTCGGCTTCACGCAAATTTTGGCCTTGGGTCGTCAAAACAAAATGACCAGCGCTGCCGAGCAGTACCAATACATCTTGCGCGACGAATCCATGCACTGCAATTTCGGCATCGACTTGATCAACACCATCAAGCTCGAAAATCCGCACCTGTGGACCGCCGACTTCAAAGCCGAGATCAAAGAGCTGTTCGTCAAAGCCGTCGAACTCGAGTACCGCTACGCCGAAGACACCATGCCCCGTGGTGTGCTTGGCTTGAACGCCTCCATGTTCAAAGGCTACCTGCGCTACATTGCCAACCGCCGCGCCACGCAAATCGGTTTGGAAGCCTTATTCCCCAACGAAGAAAATCCGTTCCCTTGGATGAGCGAGATGATCGACCTCAAAAAAGAACGCAACTTCTTCGAAACCCGTGTCATCGAGTACCAATCCGGTGGTGCTCTGTCTTGGGATTGAAACAATACACATGTCACAGCATCTGTCCTCCACAGCAACAAACGTCCGTTTTGAGACGTTGTGGTGGACTTTCCCCGTTCATGGCGTTGAACCCGGGTTCAGCGCCATGAATCGCTTGGCGTCACCAACAGACGCGAAGTGCTTTCCCTCATGATCTCAACTTGATCTAGGAGAACATAAAAATGGCAACTGCAAAAAAATCGGCCGCTAAAAAGGCCCCCGCAAAGAAAGCTGTCGCGGCTAAAAAACCCGCAGCGAAAAAAGTAGCCGCTAAAAAGCCGGCCGCCAAGAAAGTAGCAGCTAAGAAGCCCGCAGCGAAAAAAGTTGCAGCTAAAAAGCCAGCCGCTAAGAAAGTAGCAGCTAAGAAGCCCGCAGCGAAAAAAGTTGCAGCCAAAAAGCCAGCCGCTAAGAAAGTAGCAGCCAAGAAGCCCGCAGCGAAAAAAGCTGCAGCTAAAAAACCTGCTGCCAAGAAAGTAGCAGCCAAGAAAGTGGCAAAAAAAGCAGCTAAAAAACCTGCTGCTAAAAAGCCTGCCGCTAAAAAGCCTGCAAAAAAAGCTGCCCCCAAGAAAGCAGCGAAAGCACCCGCTGCCAAAGTAGCTGCTGCGCCTGCGCAGACCACCTTGAATCCTCAAGCTGCATGGCCGTTTCCTACAGCCAGCAAGCCCTGATCGAAAGATCTGAGGACTTCAACCTCAAGCCCGATGCCTCCCGGCTTCGGGCTTTTTATTTTCTTGAGCGATGACGCAGCCTGACTTTGTTTTTCTACGACAAGACAAATCCAACGATGTTTGGTTGGACATACACGTCATTCCCAACGCGTCGCAAACCCATGCCGATGGTTTGCATGACGGCGCTTTGCGTGTGCGCTTGCACGCACCGCCCGTGGACGGCAAAGCCAACACCGCACTGATTGCCTGGCTGGCCGGCGTGTTGAAAATTCCCAAAAGTCAAATTGAGCTGATGCGCGGGCAAACCGCCAAACGCAAGCAGTTGCGCGTGAACGCTAAGGCTGCAGCAACGGCAAACTGGCAAGCGCTACACGGCTGATCGCTCAAGCGTGCGACACGCCTTCAAGGCTGTAGTTTTGTGGTCCGCGTTGTGCAATTTTGAGCGCGCCCACTTGGTTACCCAAGGCTGCGCATTGGCTCAAGGACCAACCTTTTTCAAGGCCGAACAGCAATGCGCCACGCCAGGCATCGCCGCAACCTGTGGGATCCACCACGGCGCTGGCTGTGACCGGAGGAACCCAAGTTTTTTCTCCGTCGATCCAAACTTCGCAGCCTTGCGCGCCCAAAGTCACGATCAGGCCTTGCACTTTGCGAGAAATTTCCGCATTGCTCCAACCCGTGCGCTCGCACAGCATCTTGCCTTCGTAATCATTGACGGTGACCCAACTTGCTTGGTCGATGAAGCGTGCCAATTCAGCGCCATCAAACATGGGCAAGCCTTGACCGGGATCGAAGACAAACGGGATGTCGGCGGCTTTGAATTGCTGCGCGTGTTGCAGCATGGCGTCGCGGCCATCAGGAGAAATGATGCCCAGCTTGATGTCCGCACGTTTTTCTATGCGCGTGGTGTGCGCCTGCATCATCGCGCCCGGGTGAAACGCAGTGATTTGGTTGTTGTCGCGATCGGTCATGATCATGGCCTGCGCGGTGTAGGTGTCTGAGACTTGGCGCACGAACTCGCTGGAGATGCCCAGGCTTTGGAGCCGCTGCAAGTAATCTGCGCCGTCGTTGCCCAAAGTAGCCATGGGCAACGGTGTGCCACCCAAGGCTTTGAGGCTGTAAGCAATGTTGCCCGCGCAGCCGCCAAAGTCGCGGCGCAAACTGGGCACCAAAAAAGACACGTTCAAGATGTGCAGTTGATCGGGCAAGATTTGCTCAGCAAATCGGCCTTCAAAACTCATGATGGTGTCAAAGGCCAACGAGCCACAAATCAACGATGCCATGCAATTGCTTTCTGAATCAAGGATAAAAAATAATGGCGCGAAATCCTGAGATGCGCGCTTTGAATTCGGGTGCCAAGTTGAAGTTGAGTTGCACTTTGGCATCGCGCAACGGCCCCAAATGGTCAGACACACCCATTTCTTTTGGGGTGAACACACGACGGATGACCGCTTGATCTTGCAAGTCGGTCAA